>JAGQWV010000251.1 GCA_020437045.1 Saprospiraceae bacterium
CACCCGGTCAAACGCCAGGAAAAAATGTCCGCCCCGGTCTAAAAAGGCATCCAATTTGGCCAGATCAGCAGACCGGATAGTATCACTGGGGCCAACCATAGCAACCGTATTAAATCGGGCGTCTATCTGATCGACAGAAGGCAGATCTATCATCTCCACATTATAGAGGATACTCAGTGCCTGATAGGCTTGTGACAACTCCTGAAATCCGGGTTCCCCATGGCCCTGAATAAGTCCAATGGAAGGTTTGTCCACCACGGATAGCTTCTTTATGCCCGTGGTCAGCGCATATTCCATAGCACCGCCGGGTTGTACAAAGGGTATAACTTCTTCCTGATCACCCAATTTTATAATGGCTCCCATGTAGGCCTTCTGTTGTTTTACCTGGTCTTTTTCCCGCACATTAATCATCACGGGAGATATACCGCTCTGCATCGCTTCCTGCTCCACTTCCGGATTGTCATTAGGATTAACAAACTCATAGTCGACATTTCCTTTCGAAAGGTTCGAATACTCTATCAGCATATCCTGAAAATCCCGTTTGGTTTTAGCTACATTGGCGGGTAGGTCTTCTGAAAAATATGCCTTGATGGTCACCGGGTCATCCAGATTTTTCAGAATATCCCTGGTGGCTTGGCTCAAAGTATATTGTTTTCCCTCGGTAAGATCTATCCGAAAAAATAATTGTCTGGAAAGAACATTTAACAGTAAAACAATACCGGCTACTAATAATATTGAAAATGAATTCTTCATATTATTTTCTTTTAGCGATCATGTATTCGGAAAGAAAAATTCCAAACAGCGATATCGAAATAAAATAAATCAAATCTTTGGAATCTAGCACTCCCCTACTGATTGATTCAAAGTGATTATTAAGACTTAATGTGCTGAATATTTCACTAATCCATCCGGAGGTTCCCCCGGCAAGAATTCCAAATAAAAAATGAAAAAAGATTCCAATTAAAAGGGCTAATAAAAATGCCACTATCTGATTATTGGTGATGCTGCTGGCAAAAATTCCGATGCTGATATATACAGCACTCATTAATAATAAGGCCAAATAACCGCTGATGGTAGCACCATGATCAATATCACCAATAGATGCCACCGTGATATAGTAAGGAATGGTAAAGGCAAGAGCGATCACCACCAATAAAAAACATGCTAGCCATTTACCCATGACTAATTGGCGGTTATTTATGGATTTGGTCAACAACATTTCCAAAGTACCCGTTTTCTTTTCTTCTGCCAACTGTCGCATCGTAATTGCCGGAATAAAGAAAAATAATGTCCAAAATGCCACGCCAAAAAACACCTGTAAACTAGCCTCTTTAACCAGAAAAATATCACTGCCAAAAAGCCAGGTAAAAAACCCGCTAAATCCTAAAAATGCGATGAGCATAATATAGGCTACCAGTGAGTCAAAAAAAGAATTTAATTCGCGTTTTGCAATTATCCAGACTGCATTCATAGTCAATTGCTTTTTAGTTCATTGTTAATTCGCGGAAGATATCTTCCAATTTGGTTTCAAATGGTATCATTTCCGTAAGTATCCATCCCCTATCAACACACAATTTGAAAATACTCTCATTACTCTGCATGTTCGAGACGCTCTGTATTTCAAATCTTCCTTGTTCGCGATCTACCACATCGACACTACCCACAGATCTCAATTGCTTTAATTGTTCAAAAACATCCTGATAGCTGGGAGCCATGATCCTTACCCTCAACACTTGTTTTCCTTGCGCTTGCTTCCGCAAACTATCAGCGGTACCATCAGCAACAATTTTGCCCCTGTTGATGATCAGGATACGATCACAGGTTGCTTCTACTTCCGGCAGGATATGGGTACTCAAAATGACGGTCTTTTCTCTACCCAGTTGGCGGATCAATTCACGGATTTCGACTATCTGGTTTGGATCCAGACCAGTAGTAGGTTCATCGAGAACCAAAACTTCAGGATCATGAATCATCGCCTGAGCCAGGCCAACACGTTGTCTGTAACCTTTCGACAATTCCCCGATTTTTTTATGTTTCTCTACATCCAATCCGGTGAGCTTGACCATTTTCTTGATTCGCGCATCAATTTCTGAAGCCGCAACATGTTGAAGGGCGGCGCAAAAATGCAGGTAATCAACCACCGGCATATCCAGGTAAAGTGGATTATGTTCCGGCAAGTATCCGATGCTCTGTTTCATATCATGGGTCTTTAGTGACTGACCATTCATAAGAATATCACCCTCCTCGATATCCAGATAACCGGTAATCATCTTCATCGTAGTGGTCTTACCGGCACCATTAGGTCCCAGAAAACCCAGAATTTCCCCGGTTTTAACCTTAAAGGAAATATCATCTACAGCTTTTTGAAAGCCATAGCTCTTTGATAGTTTGTCAATTACAATGTCCATAACCAATTTCTAGTTAAATTTCCCCAGAATGGAGTCTCTTCATTCCCTATGCGGTTTTAAAAGACGCGCAAATTTAGTTATTTGTGTTTTATAATACAATCAATTGCATGGTTGAACTGGATCTTCTATCGCACCAATCGCAACTTCGGACAAAACAAAGCAATGGTCAAACTTACATCTGGGATGAAATCCGGCGTAAGTGGCTAAGGCTGACCCCCGAAGAAATGGTAAGACAATTGATCCTGCAATTCTTAATGGAATCCGGCTACTCTCCGAGATTGATTCAAGTAGAAAAAAAAGTGTTGTACCATGGTTTAGATCGACGATTTGATATCGTCGCTTACGAAAAAGAATTAATCCCTTTCCTGCTGATTGAATGCAAATCACCAAAAGTTCAACTAAATCAAGCCACTTTTGACCAGATTGCTCAATATAATATGTCCCTAACCGTACCATTCCTTTGGGTCAGTAACGGAAAACAAAATTTTTGCTGTCAGATGGATTATGAAAACAGGAGCTATCAGTTTCTGGATCATATACCTGTCCCTGGTTAAACCTATTTACACTTTTACGACAAACAGCCAAGGGCTGACAGCCACTTTCCACCTTCACTAAAGATCCTGTGATCTCCCAAGGTCACATGCAAAGATTAATTTTTCTTGCGATCCCAGATTTTGTGGAAATCATAGAATATCGGAACTTGCACCATTAATTTGATATTATGTCAATCCTGGTAACGGGTGCCAATGGACAAATCGGCACCATCTTAACGCGAAATCTCCGCGAGATCTACGGCAAAGATGAAGTTATTGCCAGTGATATTCTCCGTCCCAATTATGATGACGATCCCTTTCTCATGTTAGACATTTTAAATGTGCAGCGGATTCGGGAGATTATTGAGGACTTTAATATTACAGAGATTTATCATCTTGCTGCAATTCTCTCTGCCAATGGGGAGTGGAATCCCCTAAAAACCTGGAATGTAAACCTAAATGGTTTGTTGAGTGTCCTGGATCTGGCCCGGGAGTATGCACTGGAAAAAGTATTTTTCCCCAGTACCATTGCCATTCATGGCCCTACAACTCCAAAAATCGATACTCCACAGGATGCTCCTTTTATGCCCACTACTGTTTACGGCATGAGTAAGCTCGCTGGTGAATATTGGTGCAACTACTACCATCAGCGATTTGGTCTCGACGTTCGATCACTTCGCTATCCAGGTATTATTGGCCACGATAGCTTACCTGGTGGAGGAACCACTGATTATGCTGTAGAGATATTTCACGAGGCTATCAATAGAGGTCACTATACCTGTTTTCTTGCACCGGACACCCGCCTACCGATGATGTATATGGATGATGCAATGCGAGCCACCAATGAGCTCATGCAAGCTGACAAAACGAAGATCCGCATTCATTCCGGCTATAATTTGACTGGCATGAGCTTTACGCCAGCAGAACTTGCTGATGCGATCAGAGTTCACATTCCCACCTTCACCATTGATTACAAACCGGATTTCCGGCAAGAAATAGCTGCCTCATGGTCTCAGACCATTGATGATTCCAGAGCAAAGGAAGATTGGGGATGGACCCCGGCGTATGATCTGGAGAAAATGACAGCTGACATGATCTATCATCTCGATAAATTTTACTCAAAAAAATCTAATTAGTATGTTTCAATCAGTCAAACCATCCATTGAGAAAGAACTGAAGGAAATTAAAGATGCGGGTCTGTATAAAGAAGAACGCATCATTACTACACCCCAAGGATCCCATATCGCCACCACTCAGGCCGGAGAAGTATTAAATTTTTGTGCCAACAACTATCTCGGGCTTTCGGCCAATCCGGAAGTTATTGCAGCAGCCCACGAGGCGACTGATCGATTTGGCTTTGGCCTGTCGTCCGTTAGATTTATCTGTGGCACACAGACTGTCCACAAGGACCTGGAACAAAAAACAGCTGCGTTTCTGGGTATGGAAGACTGTATTTTATATGCCGCTGCGTTCGATGCCAATGGTGGCTTATTCGAACCCTTACTATCTGCTGAGGATGCCATTATATCAGATGAACTGAACCATGCCTCCATTATCGATGGCATTCGATTGTGTAAAGCTGTGCGCTACCGGTACAAGACCAATGACATGAATGATCTGGAAGAGCAGCTAAAAGCCGCTTCCGGAGCAAGAAGAAAGATGATTGCCACAGATGGCGTTTTCAGTATGGATGGAACCATAGCCCAAATTGACAAGATTTGCGATCTGGCCGAAAAATATGATGCCATGGTCATGGTCGATGAATGTCATGCTACCGGTTTCATCGGCAAGACCGGCCGGGGTACCCATGAATATAGAAATGCTATGGGGCGGGTAGATATCATCACCGGCACCTACGGAAAAGCCCTCGGTGGAGCTTCAGGAGGTTTTACCGCGGCAAGAAAAGAAATCGTCGATATTTTACGCCAGCGCAGCAGACCATACCTTTTCTCCAATACTTTAGCTCCTGCCATTGCCGGAGCCTCCATCAAAGTATTGGAAATGCTCAGTGGATCTACCCGCCTTCGGGACAAACTGGCAGAAAATACCCTTCAATTCCGGAGGGCTATGACCGATGCGGGTTTTGATATCATCCCCGGCGAACATCCCATCACGCCGATCATGCTTTATGACGCAAAGCTCGCTCAGGATTTTGCCCGGATGCTTTTAGACGAAGGCATTTATGTCATCGGATTTTTCTATCCGGTAGTACCCAAAGGTAAAGCACGAATACGCGTACAGATTTCCGCCGCCCATGAAAGTGAGGATATCACCAAAGCTGTTGATGCCTTTACAGAAGTGGGTAAAAAATTGGGGGTAATCTGAAGTGTTTAACCAATCCGATTAAACTTTATCGGCGAATTGGATTTATTCTGGCATGAACAAATCCGGCAACCACATCACCGCTTGGGGAAGCAAAACAATGAGCAGCAGAATCAGCAACATCGGCAATAAAATAATTACCACATATTTGAGAGCCTGAGCAACCTTTATTTCTCCCAACGCACAGGTGATTAAAAGGCAAAGTCCATACGGTGGTGTAACTAACCCGAATGCCAGGGAGACGACACCGATAATCGCAAAATGGATTGGATGAAATCCAGCGGCCTCGGCTACCGGCCATAAAACCGTACCTAATATAATGATAGCAGGAATGGCATCGATAAACATGCCGATGATCAAAAAACAAAGTGCGATCATTAATCCGGTGCCGGTAAACCCTAATTGCAGCATTGACAGATGACTGACTATCGCTTCCGGCACTTTGAAAAAAGCCAGGAGAAATGCGAAAGCACTTGCA
>JAGQWV010000252.1 GCA_020437045.1 Saprospiraceae bacterium
AGGTGGCCAACCATTATAATATCACCTCCATCAATTTGGCCAAAGAAGTTAATGATCGTATTCTAAATGGAGAATTCACCTGGAAAGATGATTTTAAAGATTTGCACCCATCTCCTTTTGGACAGGGTATCTATGCCCGTTCGATAGTCTGGACTTTTGATCAATTATTGGACCATGCGGATAATTATAATCTGGGCTCGAAAATGATACCGACACGACCGTTGGATCCTTTCAGTTATTTTAATGGCCGTTTAGTAAACATTAAAAAATCAAAGAAACGAAAGGAATGGGTGATCGAAAAAAGCTGGCATCCTAATGATAGTGCCAGTACCCGCAGTGGATATGTCAATGTACCCGCCCTGGTGTGTGAGACTCCGGGAGGTATTTTTTCTTTAAATTTTAAAGGTCGGGCCATTGGTATTTTGGTGGCGGCCGGTCCCGACGCCGGAATTATTGAATATAGTGTAGACGGAAATTATTACAAAAAATTAGACCTCTACACCCAGTGGAGCAACTGGTTGCATTTGCCCTGGCTATATATTCTCGAAGATCAACTTTCTGATTCAGAACATCATCTGGTCGTTCGGATGACAAATCACAAAAACGAAAAAAGCACCGGCACCGCTTGCCGGATATTTAATTTTGCTGTCAACTGAAGGACTGTGATCATTTAAGTTAGAGCTTGCATTTTTATGCGGCATATTGTGAAGAAAAGGCACGTATTATAGAACTTGTAATGGGCTTGCATTAAAATTTTCGCAACAAATTTTACAGTTTCTTATCTTACTGCAAGAAGGTGTCTATTATTTCTATAAGGATTTTGGCCATTCAACATATAAAATAAGGTGATGCATAGAGGCAATTATTTTATGATACCCTTACTATTCTTTGTATGGAATTTTGCCCAGGGGCAGGAAAGAAAACTCTCTCTGGGTGAGCAGCCGATTTTTAGAGCTTCGCGAACCACTATGCCAATAAATATCGATGGTCGCGATGATGAGCAAGCCTGGAAAAATACCGAATCACGCTCTTTCGACTATTATTATGGAGTCGAGAAAGACTCAGACCGCCAACGTACTGGATTTCGCATGTTATGGGATGACGATAATATTTATCTTTTTTTCAAATGCGATGATCGATTTCTTACGGCTTATGAGACATCAAGAGATGGTAAACCATATCTCGATGATTGTGCAGAAATATTTCTAATTCCGGTCCCGGACAGTATAGAGACTCATTTTGGGATTGAATTGAATCTATATCAAGCTTCTAATGATTTTATTTTTCTGGAAAATATCTATCAGGGAAAAAGCGGCTCATTTTATTCGTACGATCCGGAATATGCAGTGGGTATAACGACGGATGGAACCATCAATGATCATTCCGATATTGATAAAGGCTGGACCATGGAGTTTTCCATTCCCCTAAAGTTATTCCGGGGTATGGATAAATTTAGTCCGGTACGAGCAGGTAACCGATGGGCGTTTATGGCCATCCGTCAAGAACGCAATGATTGGGAGCCCGAACGTCGTCTTTGTTCTACAATTTTTCCGGTATATGGGATTGAAAATGTACATCACGCAAACCGGTTTGGGTTGGTGGAATTTATTAATTGATTTTAGAATTATAATTCTTTTTTAAATGATGACTTTACTTTGGTGTATTATGGTCATAGTAAATGCGGAGATAGGATTATCTATGCAGAACTACTATACTTTAAATCCGGAATCGGAAATTTCTCTTGATAAGGAATCAAAAGGAGAAAAAATATTTCTTAAACATGCAGATGAGTGTCTGTCCATGATCGAAACATCGGCAAGGGGAGTGCCGATGACCGGCGTAGCAATGATTGCCTATATTCCAGGAACGGCTACATCACAGTGGATTTCTAAAATGAAGGTGGTGGGAAAGCTTGCGGATGAAAAAGTCAATTTGTTAGGTATAGTTTATTCCAAAGCAGCGGAAATGGCAGTAACACTGAAAGATAGTGGAATCAATGAGCGTAAGGAAATCAGAGGAGAATACGGATATGAAGGTGGCATCATCGCTATGGTAGGTGATGGGTATTTACTGGCAGCGTTTTCAGGTGGAAAATCTGCAGATGATGTTGCCGCTGCCCGCAAAGGACTGGATTGGTTGGTGACGAAATTCCATTAAGTCCTGTCTCAGGTGACGAATCAACAGACACTTTAACATTTGCCGCATTGCTTTCCGGTGCAAAATAGAATAGATTCGTATTATAACACTGATACGATGAAAGCCCACCTTACGGCCATCTTCTTATTAATCGCTTCCTGGTCGATCAGCCAACCCTTTGAATATGTATTGACAGAGGTAGCCGGCTCGACTTTTAATAAAGCCGGAGTGATAAACGACAGGATAATGATAGCTACAAATGTGGGATTTTGCCCTGGGGCCGGCTTGTCCATGTTTGATACCCTGGGAAGCAGATTATTTTTAGAAAATTACAATGATTATTATAGTATTGCCCCCTCCATTTGCGCTGCAGGTGATGGCACTATGTATCTGCTTACTTTCAAAAATGAATCGGAAGAGTTTTATGATGATAATCAGATGATTATTTATCACTTGAACCAAGATGGTGCAGTTCTTAATACTCGTATCGATACTGCTGGATTTGATTATGATGGACAAATATTAATCGACAATGATCGGGTCGTCGTCTTATGTGGTTCGTATATCTATCGATACACCCATGATTTGACTTTAGTGGACACTTTTAAGATTACGCCCGAAACATCTAGCTCCTACGATTTTGATTTGATAAAGGTTGATAGCGCCCACTGGACCTTGATCCGGAAGCATACGGAATATCTTGAGGACTCGCGTATTATGGTTGCTGACCAAATTATTATTATAGACGATAATCAATTTTCTTCCGGGCAGCTTTTTAATTTAACTTTTATTCAGGGTATTGCCGCCTATACCAATTCACATTTATATGTTTTAGGTGCAGATCAATATTTGCGCAAGGTGAGCCTTTCTTCAGGTCATGTGCTTGATAGTATCTTATTGCCTGATCTTCTTGATTTTAAGATCGTCGAGATGAATGACGAAATTTTTATGGGAGCGATTTCCCGCGATAGCATTTTAGGTATTTATAATGTTGATTTTTCCGGGCAGCAGAGGGACACGATCTGGACCATGCGCACTAAGGAAACCATTTCAGAGATATTGGTCAAAAATGATAATATATTTTTAATAACGGATCTGAATCTAAGCGATGGCTCCTATCGAAAGATGAATTATCCGGTGATACGTAAAGTACCTCTTCATAGCCCTTTTCAGATCTCCAGGGAGGATATCAGTATCGAGAATGTAGAAGTACTACAGTCGTTTGAACATGAGGAGAGTTCGCTTTATCCGGAAGGAAATTTTAATAGTGCGATACCCGCCATAGTAGGAATTACGGTAAAAAATAATTCTTCGGTGACCATTCATAATTTTGGATATTTTTCTGAAAGTACGGGAGGATCTTTTTGTTTTCCAGGTCGAACCACGAAATTTGTACAGGGAGAAATAATGCCTCAACAGACTTTTTATTTTGAGGATACTATTTATCCACTTCCATACGAGGCAAGAGACTTCAACTTATCTTTTTATGTCGCAGCCGCGAATCACCAGATAGATCCGGAACATTCCAACAATCGATTCGAAGCGAAATTATTCACGACGGCCATTAAGCGAGACCGGTTTTCTCAGATCAGGATCTATCCTAATCCAACCTCTGGAATTCTTTTTTATGATGGCCTTGAGAACGAAGGTGATCTTAGAATCTTTGATTTACAGGGAAAAATATTCTTTCAGTCTGATGCCGGAAATAAGGAAATAGATTTGACCGGACTTGCCCGGGGTGCCTATATTTTTCAATACCTGTCCTCTCAAGGTCAGGTTCAAAAATTATTTATAAAGGAATAATATGGACACTTCACATGAATATTTACCTACGCCAAATTTTCTAGCGTATTAAATATTTATTTTATCGAGTAGGTTTTCTTCCCGGATCCACTCAGAAGCCTTGGACATAAGATTGATTTTATCGGCGATGGTCAAACTTAAGGGCAATTGAGCTATACCAATAATTCGTCGCATTATTTCTACGCCCGTGAAAGACGATAGAAGTCTGTGATCAAAATTTGCCGGGGCGTGATAGTTTTGCCAGGCCTTTTTTAATACGGCAGGATTATGTTTTGCCATGATAAGGTGGGCAAACATTACAGCCAGATCAAATTCCGGCGGGCCATGAAAGGCAAATTCAGGGTCAATGACCATTAATCCCCGGTCGGTCTTCAACCAGCTGCCTGGATAATAGTCTCCATGAATAAGACACCGCCCCTGACTTAAATAAACCTCACCCAGTCGCTGTATTTTACCTTTCAGTATGGTGTCTTTTTGAAAAGGCAGAGCTACCTGACCTAAACCTTTTTGAATTCCTTCCAGATCCAGTCCATTTTCTGAGTTGAACGGAAAATGGAAAATATGTTCGTGGTTAAGCTTCCGCATTTCCTCATTGAGAGGGAAGGCCGATAATGGTAGCAGGTGTAGTTTGTGCAGATAATAAATCGCTCTATAGAGGTCAGCTGAATCCAAAAAGACATCTTCCTGATAGATAGAAGTATAATCAGATGCATCGCCTAAATCTTCCAGAGCCAATAGAAAACTATCCGGATCTGTC
>JAGQWV010000253.1 GCA_020437045.1 Saprospiraceae bacterium
TTTAAATATCTTTTTGCGATCTCCTTCGTTGCAAAGTCTCGCTGTAGCTACGGCTACATCTGCGTTTTGCGCCTCGGACCTCATCAAAAATCTTATTAAAATAATTCAACATAACCCATGCGAACATCTACTAGTGCTAATGTACGTTTGACACAAAATTCTCAGCTTTCCACGAGAACCTGGACGCTGCCGATCCATACGATACCAATTTTGAGCCTCATGCTGACTTTAATACTGCGTATGTTCTTGCTCTCCGTATGAGAAGAAGAGCATCCAAATAAAACATGCATTTAAACTTTACACTTCTTGTTCCAATATATCTCTTACTTTCACCAAGTACCCACTAGACCCTACGTGGTCACCACTTCGTGATTCACAGAATAAAAAAAAATTACTCACGTGAAAATTAAACTCTTTTGTTTCGCAGCTTTACTGACCGCCTTGACGACCACTATTACAGCGCAAAATTCGCAAAAATACTTCGGGGATCATTGTGTTGGGAACTGGAAAGGAACGATGCTGATGTACAATGATGGCATTTTAAGTGATTCCGTCGCTGTGCTTTTTGAAGTAAGCAAAATAGAAAATGAAGATAATTGGATCTGGAGAACCACCTACCAGACAGCAGCTAAAGAAATTATTAAAGATTATATCCTGAAATTAGAAGATGCTGAAAAGGGCCAATATATTATTGACGAAAAGGATGGAATTCTGTTGAATTGTTTTCAGGTAGAAAATAAATTATTCAGTATATTTTCTGTTGGCGAAAATTTATTAACGGCGATTTACCAAATTACAGACGAACAAATAATCTTTGAAGTTACCTCCGGTAAAAAGGAACAAGCTACCGGAGATGGCACAATATCTAATTACTCAATTAATCATCTGCAAAAAGTCGTACTGAAAAAGATCTGAAAAATATTTTTCTCTCAAGATCAACTGGCCATGCTCATGGAAACTCTTTTTTCGAGCTCCTGTACAGTGTCGCGAAACAAAATATCAGTATCCATCAAATCCTGAACAGCATTGCAGGAATAAATGACGGTACTGTGATCACGTCCACCAAATTTAGCACCAATAGCTTTTAACGACTTATTAGTTAATTTCTTGGCAAGAAACATTGACAACTGGCGGGCAATAACCACCGATCTTTTTCGGGTTTTACTGTGTAGTTTTTCGACTGGCAGCTCAAAATATTCAGCCACAAGGTCCTTGATATTCTCCACTGTAATTTGCTTCGAAATTTGAGAAACAACTTTTTGAATTACTTCCCGGGCCAGGTCTATATCTATTTCCCGGCGATTGAGAGATGCCTGAGCCAACAAGGAAATAAAAACACCTTCGAGCTCTCGAATATTATTCTGGATATTGTAACAAATAAATTCAACTACATCATTAGGAATATCCTGTCCCTCTGTCATCATTTTGGATTCAAGGATTGCCATTCTCGTTTCCAGATCCGGAGCCTGTAAGTCAGCAGTAAGACCCCATTTCAATCGGGATATCAAACGCTCTTGCATTCCATCCAAATCTTTCGGTGGGCGATCAGAAGTGAGGATTATTTGTTTGCCGTTATCTCTAAGCTGATTAAAAATGTGGAAAAAGATTTCCTGAGTTTTTCCCTTATTAGCCAGAAATTGAATGTCATCGACAATCAGTACATCAATCATATGATAGAAATTGACAAAATCATCAATTTCATGATTCTTTATTGCCTGAATTATTTGGTTGGTAAATTTCTCAGATGAAACATACAATACCGACTTCTGCTCAAAATCCTGCACAATTTGATTACCGATGGCATGTGCAAGATGAGTCTTACCCAATCCGACATCTCCATAAATAACGAGTGGATTGAAAGAGGTCCCTCCCGGTTTTTTTGCCACTGCCATACCAGCAGATCTTGCCAGACGATTACAATCGCCTTCTATATAACTATCGAAAGTATATTTCTTATTTAGTTGTGGATCGATCTTGAGCTTTCGGATTCCAGGAATTACAAATGGGTTCTTGATTTCTTGCTCGTCGATCGTTATGGAAGCGTTCGCATGACCGTTGGCAGTTGCCTTTGGCAACTCATCATTGCGTAATAGGATCTGATACTCGAGATTACCATCTTCACCCAACTGACTTTTGACAGCTTTCTTTAAGAGGAGAACATAATGTTCCTCTAGCCACTCATAAAAAAACTTATTGGGCACTTGGATCGTGAGTGATTTTCCATCCAGACCTACCGGTTTGATTGGTTCAAACCAGGTCTTGAAACTTTGGGGGTTCACGCTTTCACGTATAATGCGAAGACAGTTTGCCCAGATGATATGACAGTCCTTTACCATTCTTACTTGAACTCTATTACTAGGGTTACAACAATTAAATTATATCACCGAAAACCGGAAAACTTTGGGTTTTATTTCAAGCTTTTGAGCTTAGGGGTTTCTACAGTCTCTTAACTTGGAAACAAATTTGAAAAAAAATATTTGTAAACCAATCCTGCTGTGTCCAATTTATTTAAAAAAAATTTAAATTATTGTTGAATATAATACATAATCATCTTAATGTCAATCGATAGATTGAAAAAAGATTTTTAAAAAATTCAATAAATCACATATGTATTATTATAATATATAGTTTCCAAGTAATCAATGAAAACTACCTAACTATTAGGTTCTGGCAGGTCACACAACGGTTTTTTCTGTTCTTTTCGAAGCTGACATCCACCCTTCCGAGCAATATCCCAGCCCAACCCACCTGATTAATCATCACCGGTTTATTTTCTGTGTTAGGTATTATATCCGGTTGAGGCATAAAGGTGTGTGTATGCCCTCCCAATATCAAATCTATATTGCGGGAGCTACGGGCAAATTTTATATCGTCAATCTGTTCATTCTGATATTTATAGCCTAAATGGGAAAGACATATGATGTAATCACACTTCTCCTCATATCGAAGTTTGTCTGCCACCTGATTGGCCTGTGTAACCGGATCGAGATATCGGGTATCCGCATAAAGTTTTTCAGGCACCAGGCCTTTCAATGCAATACCCACTCCCAACACTCCGATCTTAACACCTCCTTTTTCAAACACCTGATAAGGTTTTGTTTGCTCCCTCAGTACAGTATGATCGAAATCATAATTGCAGGTGACAAACGGAAAAGTGGCATGGGGTAACTGCTTCAAGAGTCCATCTATACCAGCATCAAAATCATGATTACCGATGGTGGTTGCGTCGTATCCCATCTCGGACATCAACTTAATTTCCAATTCGCCAGCAAAAAAATTAAAATACGGGGTACCCTGAAAAATATCTCCACTATCTAACAAGAGTACATTAGGTTCTTGCGCCCTGATTTGTTGAATAAGCTTACTTCTGCGGGCTACACCTCCCAGACCTTCATTCCTACTTCCATCCATCGGGAAAGGGTCAATCCGGCTATGCACATCATTGGTATGCAGGATCGTAAGTGAAGTCGTTTTAGGGCGAGCGATCGCCTGCATAGGAAACATACCGGCACTCAGCAATGATGCCGTGGTGGCTGTTTGACGTAAGAATTGTCGTCGATGCATGATTAGTAGTTTACAAATCTAAATTGATCACTCTTCCCTCTATTTCGGCTTCAATTTTTTCCGAATTCTTGTTTTTCAAGGTAACATATTCTATCAGCGCATCTCGATAGTACACTCCCAAATTTTGATATGGATAGTCTTTTAGAAAGGTGAGATCTCCACCTCCTTCTGCCAGATAGTCTGACAATACAAAAGAATACGTTTGCTGTGGGTCGAAGGGTTGTCCATTGATCATAATATTCTGGGCCCTTTGGTCCTTGATCTGAAAGGTAACTCCATGACTAATCGGCCATCCCCCAACCTGAGCCATACTATCAAAAAGTTTTCCAATCACCTCCCCTGGCACCTTCATGGTAACCAGATAATTGTCAAAAGGCATCAATTCATAAATTTTTCCTTTATTGATAGGGCCAGCAGCAATGCTCGAAATCCGTATACCCCCAATATTGCAGATGCTAAAATCATAATTCAGATCGGTAATCTTTTGAGCTTCAGCTAAAACTGCATCAGTAACGAAGTTGCCCAAGCTGGATTCGGGATTTCCCTTCTCTAAATCACTGGCGACAAATCCGATGACCTGGTCCATTTCCTCCGTCAATTGACGACGATAGGGTGCAATCATTTCTTCAATCGGAGAATGATCAGCGACATCCACAGTTTTTTCGGTGATCCGGTAGGTCTGTACCTGCTCATCAGCCAAATGATATACTGAAGCACAACCGGATAACAGGAGGACCCAGATGAAATACAAACTCTTCAAAGGACGGACTGCTTTTTTCATAGAAGTAGCTTTGCTTCTTGCTTAATAGCGTAGATGGCTTTACGGGTGGGGTCAAACTCAGCATTCGTGAAATGTTCCACCAAAGCACGGCTAAACGTCTCGGCATCTTCACTAAACCCCGTTGAGACCATTACATGATCCATTTGGTTAAAAACCTCTTGCTTAGCCAATCTGATGATTTCCCATAGCTTATCTGACATATATAACTGTTGTGTCACATTGTGCTCAAATTCCTGTTGGATAGCAATCATCAAGGCAGAATGCAGATCACCCGACGACATCTTCTTGGTGCGTATCCGGATCATCAAATTTGGAATATAGATTCTTTCAAAGAAAAGAATGGCCCGCTCATAAGCTTGCAACTTTAACGGTAGTGCATTGGCTGCATTACTTTTCTGAATAGCCAGGAGCTCTATCTGCTCTCTATTTTTAAGAAATTGACGCAGGAGGAGGTAACAGCTGGCAAATACAATCAATGCCGGCAAACAAACTAATAACAAATAAAACCAGACAGATACCTCGTTCATAATTCTGCTAACTTTGAACAAATAAAACGTATTATACGTTGTGACAAAAGTAAGAAGCTTTCATCATAGAGTCGATTTGATTACTTTTGAATTTTTGAAGGCTAAAGAAAATTTTTGGCAATGAGTGAAGTTAAAGAAACCACTGGCATCAAACCCATATCACTGACTCCCGGAGCATTGGCAGAATTGAATAAGATTAAATCTCAGGAGAATGTACCTGATGATTTTGGCCTGCGGGTTGGGGTGAAAGGTGGCGGATGTTCAGGTTTTTCCTACATCCTTGGCTTTGATTCTTTAAAGGAGGGAGATCAGGAATATGATATCGATGGTATGCGTGTGATCATGTCTAAAGCCCACGGCATCTATTTACTGGGAATGGAAATAGACTATGTCAACGGTCTTAATAATAGAGGATTTACATTCAATAATCCTAATGCCAAAGATACTTGTGGATGTGGAACCAGCTTCTCTGCTTAAACCACTATTCTCCTAATATATTTCGTCGATTGGTCAAATGCCAAAATGTTTTTGGTGTTGCACTTTTTCCAAATCCGTTCCGTAGGAACTAACGATTGCTTCCTTATCAGAGTCCGGACCCTGTCTCCCTCTCTCAGTATAAAATTAATCGACATGTTCGGACGAGTGATGTTTCGTTATGAAGCAACGGCTGATGATCGCAAGAACAGCGGTCTTTCGGAGAATCTTCAACATATCCTTCCGGGAATATATCAGGTCATACTATCAGAAAGGGATGGTGGAAAAATCCAAACCATCCCTCTGTCTATCATTTATGACTTGTCACGTCAAATTACATATTGGCAATGATCTCCGTACCAAATTCGGAGCATTTCAAGAGAGTAGCACCATCCATCAATCGCTCAAAATCATAGGTAACCCGTTTCTTGGCAATAGCCCCTTCGATTCCTTTGATGATCAGATCGCCCGCTTCTTTCCATCCCATGTATTCAAGCATCATGACCCCCGAGAGAATCACAGAACTTGGGTTCACTTTGTCCAAACCTGCATATTTTGGTGCTGTTCCATGCGTGGCTTCAAAAATAGCCAGACCGGTAGTATAATTTATATTGGCACCGGGAGCGATTCCAATTCCTCCGACAGCTGCAGCCAGGGCATCAGAAATATAATCACCGTTTAAGTTTAAGGTGGCAATCACCTCATATTCAGCCGGTCTCAACAATATTTGTTGTAAGAAGGCATCGGCAATGACATCTTTCACCAGGATGGCACCACCAGCCAAGGCTTTCTTTTGGGCTTCGGCAGCTGCCTGACTTCCTTCTTCGGCTGCAATTCGGTCATATTGGGCCCAGGTAAATACTTTGTCGCCAAATTCACGTTCTGCCAGTGCGTATCCCCACTCTTTAAATTTACCCTCGGTAAATTTCATGATATTGCCCTTATGCACCAAGGTGACACTTGGTCTCTTCTGATCTACTGCGTATTGAATAGCTGCTCTCACCAGTCGCTCGGTACCTTCTACCGAAACAGGTTTAATACCCAGAGATACTGTATCGGGAAAACGAATCTGCGTCACACCCAAATCATCGATCAGAAATCTCTTTAATTTCTCTACTTCGGGTGTACCATTATTATATTCGATACCGGCATAGATATCTTCTGTGTTTTCGCGGAAAATAACCATATCGACCAGTTCCGGATGTTTGACTGGGCTGGGAACGCCACTAAACCATCGTACCGGCCGGACGCAAGCATAAAGATCGAGTTTCTGGCGCAGTGCTACATTCAAGGAGCGAATTCCTCCACCAACCGGAGTCGTAAGCGGTCCTTTTATAGCCACCAGATACTCCTCGATATCCTGCAGAGTCTCCTCAGGTAGCCACTCACCTGTCTGATCAAAGGCCTTCTGCCCACAAAGTACTTCCTTCCAAGCAATCTTACGATCTCCTCCATAGGCTTTCTCTACTGCTGCATCAAACACTCTTACTGATGCCGCCCAGATATCCGGTCCGATACCGTCACCTTCTATAAATGGGATTATAGGATGATTAGGAACTTGTAATTTGCCATTCTCGATCGTAATTTTTGCTCCTTCCATTGATTTAGATTTTAGATTTTGTCTGTGGGAAAAGTCAGGCATATTTCAATGCCCTTTTTAAAAGCAGTGCAAAAGTAAGAATTTATTTATTTTGCTATATAGATCCTCTTTCGATTTAATGCGTTCTGCCACAATTATTTGCATGCCAACGATGATATGTGAAATACATAGTGATTTCTGCGATCCGCGACATTTACCATTTCAGTAAAAAATAAACAATTCGCGCAGCTGACTACAACGATGAGGTAACCGATATAGACATCCTGTGTTGTGATCTTTGGTATTCAAAGCACTTTTTTGATCGGTTCAATCCTGCCAAAGTTTTTACGCCGAGAAAACCAGAAATCAACCGAGCCACTACTCATCCAACCTGGTATAGAAGCTCGTATCAATTGGATTAATCCACAATCAAAATAATCTTGTGAAGGTCATTCGTATATTCGTAAATTATTATTTGACATTTCCTTATTCGCAGATTCAAAAATCATCATGTCTAATCCCTTTCTAGATCCAAGTAGTGAGCAGCAAAGTCCAGAAGAGAAGATGGTGGAAAAGGCTCTCAGGCCAACAGAGTTCTCAGAGTTTTCCGGACAGCCAAAGATTGTAGAAAATCTGAAAGTATTTGTGCAGGCGGCCAAATTGAGAGGGGAGGCCCTGGATCATGTCTTGCTACATGGCCCTCCTGGTCTGGGTAAGACCACATTATCACACATTATTGCCAATGAGCTAGGGGCTCATTTGAAGTTGAGTTCTGGCCCCGTTTTGGAAAAACCTGGTGACCTGGCGGGACTATTAACGAATCTCGAAGAGAATGATGTCCTGTTTATCGATGAAATACACCGGTTAAACAATGTAGTGGAAGAGTATTTATACTCTGCCATGGAAGATTATCGGATTGACATTATGATTGACAGTGGTCCTAATGCCCGCTCGATTCAACTAACGTTAAATCCATTTACTCTAATTGGCGCTACTACCAGGATGGGCCTTCTCACTCCACCAATGCGCGCCCGTTTTGGGATCAATTGCCTTCTGGACTATTACGATGCCAGTACGCTTATGCGAATCATTAAAAGATCTGCTGCTATTCTCGCTATTCCCATTACAGATGAAGGGGCCGGCGAG
Source organism: Saprospiraceae bacterium (assembly GCA_020437045.1). Classification (GTDB taxonomy): domain Bacteria; phylum Bacteroidota; class Bacteroidia; order Chitinophagales; family Saprospiraceae; genus JABDMH01. The sequence continues at coordinate 8,072 of JAGQWV010000253.1, forward strand.
ATCGCCAGACGAAGCCGCGGCACCCCTAGAATAGCCAATGCGCTCTTAAGGAGAGTCCGGGATTTTGCCCAAATCAAAGGCGACGGCACCATCGGAATTGAGATCGCGAAGTATGGATTGGAGGCGCTTAATGTCGATGAAAGTGGCTTGGATGAGATGGACAATCGAATTTTGGACA
>JAGQWV010000254.1 GCA_020437045.1 Saprospiraceae bacterium
CAAAGCCATCGGACAATCCATTGGTCAGCTAGGCAGTGCCCTTATCACGGTAATAAATTGGTTTTTGGAAAAAGTGAGCGATTATCGGGATACTATATGGACCAACTGGTATCGAAAACCGGTTTTCCTGGGTATTCTAAAACTGGGGTCTATGCGCAGACTTTTAAACAAAAACAACCTGATCTCTACCTATCCTAAAAATCACCTGATTGGTTTTGCCAAAATAGATGAAATAACGATACCTGATGGTGTAACGCGATACAGAACAGCCAACGGCAGCTGGAATAATCTAAGAAATCCACTTGAGGGTGCGGCAAGAACCCGCTTTCTTCGAAATACTACATATGAAAATCGTGAAGAGCAAAATCAGAATCTCCTGGTACCTAATCCCCGGGAATTAAGCCTCACATTTTTAACCCGACGGGACAAAATGAAAGAAGTTCCTTTTCTAAACATGATTTCTGTAGCCTGGATTCAATTTCAGAATCATGACTGGATCAGTTATGGAGAACCACTGTCGACGGAGGTTTACGAAGTTCCTTTGTCGAAAGAAGATCCTGCCCGAAAAAGATATTGGCAAAAAAAGCTTCTGGTGGGAAAAACCCAGCATGATCCCTGGCGGATAAAAAATGAACCTTTCGAGAGCACCTATATTAATGAATGCACCCATTGGTGGGACGGATCGCAGATCTACGGCAGTGACCAAAAAACTCAGGATTGGTTAAGATCCGGTCAAAAAGGTAAACTTATAATCCAGGATAGCGGACTCTTACCAAGGGATAGGCAGGGCATCGAAAAAACGGGTTTTGTACGTAACTGGTGGGTGGGATTAAGTATGATGCACACTCTTTTTGTGCAAGAACACAATAGCATTTGTGATCAACTGGCCCATTCCTATCCCAATTGGGATGATCATCAATTATTTCAAACTGCCCGGCTGATCAATGCCGCCCTGATGGCAAAGATTCACAGTTTGGAATGGAATGCGGCCATTAATCCCAATAAAGCACTCTATAAGGGAATTCAATCCAATTGGTATGGATTATTGTCAGACTTATTTAGCTCTTCTTCCCACAAGCGAACCATCAGTGCCATCAAAATCCGCAATGCCGAACTAGGAGGCATTCTGGGTAATAATACGGAAAATCATGGTAGTCCTTTTGGGCTCACCCAGGAATTTGTCGAAGTTTACCGTATGCATAGTCTAATTCCGGACCATCTGCAAATTAGAAAGATCGGGAAAGAAACGGTAGACCTTCTACCCATGAACATCACCCGGCAATCGGGAGCGGGAAAGTGCATCGATCAATATGGAATGGAAAATCTATTATACTCCTTTGGCAATCAAAATCCCGGTCAACTCATCCTCAATAATTACCCCAGGTTTATGCAAGAACTGAGTATTCCCGGCAATCCGGTATACGATCTTGGGGCAGTAGATATTTTACGTGCCAGAGAACGAGGAGTACCTCGTTATAATTCCTTCAGACGAGGAGTGGGACTTCATCCAATCCGAAGATTTGAAGATCTCACCAGTGACCTGGAGCAGGTACAGCTACTGAAAGATGCTTATAACAACGACGTTGAATTAATTGATCTGATGATTGGTGCTTTAGCTGAAGAACGACGACCAGATAATTTTGCTTTCGGTGAGACGATCTTTCAGATCTTTCTTTTGAATGCCACCCGTCGTCTACAAGCCGACCGGTTTTTCACCAGCTGCTATACTGCCGAATATTATACTCAGGAAGGTTTGGACTGGATTGACGAAAATAATTTAAAATCAGTATTACTGCGACATTATCCGGCACTGAAAAAAACTGGTTTGATGAATATTAAAAACGCTTTCGAACCCTGGGACGAGGATGAATATTTATGTCCCGATCGACATCCGTTAAGAGCTTTTGATAAATCCATAGATAATGCCTGGAAGGGAGACCTATCGAAATAGAAGCTAATTATTTTCTCCAATTTTTCCCGAAAATCTGACGATAGGAAGAGCTGAATGAAGCTGGACAACTTCTTCGGAATTGCCAACGACTTCGTCGACAATACCGTATTTCTTAGCTTGTAAGGCATCCATATATTTATCTCTTAAAAAATACTGTTCTATTTCCTGCCAGGAATGACCGGTATGTAATCCTAATAGATGAAATATCTGAGTCTGCAATCTCTCTTGTTCACGAGTGGCAATACGCACATCTTCGGTATAT
>JAGQWV010000255.1 GCA_020437045.1 Saprospiraceae bacterium
TGATTGAAGATAGTCTTCAGTCACTCAGTCAACGGGTATACCAGATAGAATCTTTCGTGTTGGAGAAAGTGGCAGAAATTAATAACCATATGTCCAAGAGCTTGCAATTACTTGAAGACCGAAAAAAAGCACAGGCCTCAGATAATCAGCAGCGAGTAATGAAAAATGTAAATGATCTTGCGCTCATGTTCAGCGAATCAATGGACCAAATGCAACAGCAAATGGCAGCGATGATGTCCGGGCAACAAATGTGTTCTAAACCGGGTGGCGCAAAACCAAAGGATGGCAGCAGTGGCGTCCCAATGGATAAGATTTCCGAGGGTCAACAACAGCTCAATGGTGATATGCAGAAGATGAAGGAAGGAATGCAAAAAAGTGGAGAAGGAGGAACTAGCAAGGAGTTTGCTCAAATGGCAGCCAAACAGGCTGCTCTTCGAAAAGCACTCCGTGATATCCAAAATGAAAAACAAGGACAGGGACAGGGCTCTAAAGAATTGGAAGAGATTTTGGAACAAATGGATAAGATTGAAACTGAATTGGTAAATAAACGGTTAACTAATGAGATGTTAAAAAGACAGGAAGACATCTTAACCCGTTTGTTGGAGTCCGAAAAAGCGGAGAGGGAAAAAGAATATGATAATAAACGCGAATCGCGAACGGCTGAAAATATTGAAAGAAATTTACCTCCTTCTGTTGAGGAATACCTCAAGAAGAGAGAGGCCCAAATAGAGCCATTTAAAACAGTATCACCTGCCCTAAAACCCTACTATAAACAATTGGTGGAAGAATACTATAAATCGCTTAAAGAAAATTAGATCCATGTTGAAGTTGGCGTCATGTCCCGATAGCATTTGTGAATTGGAGCATTTTGTACAATCGCTTTCAGAACGGTATAATATCTGTCCTGATCGTTATCCTGATATTCTGATCAGCTTAACAGAAGCAGTTAATAATGCAATAATTCATGGAAATGGCGAAAATCGGACTAAAAAAGTTCTTATCGCACACCGGTACCGAAAACAGAATGGATTAACATTCGAAATTTCCGACGAAGGTCAGGGTTTTGATTATAAAAGCATTACTGATCCAACGCGGGTTGAAAATTTGGAAAAATGTGGCGGCCGGGGAGTTTTTCTGATGCGACAATTGGCCGATCGCATCAAATTTGCAAATAATGGTCGAACCGTCATCATAAACTTTAATGTATAGTTGAGATTTACACTAGGTGCAGGCTGAAATTTTATTTGACCAGGTCAGTGAGACCTGCCATCCACCTGAGGGTTTTGCCGTCGAGGAAATTATGTCCTGGCTGAAAGGAGTTGCGGCAGAGGAAGGAAAATCAATCGATCATATTCTCTACGTGTTCTGTGACGATTCCTTTCTGTTAGATTTAAACCAGCAATATTTAAATCATGATACATTAACGGATATCATCACTTTCCCATATAGTGATAATCCGATTTCTGCAGAAATATATATAAGCCTCGAAAGAGTCCAAGAAAATGCCGCTGCGTACAATAATGGTAATTATTACCTGGAGCTATGCAGGGTGATCGTCCACGGTTTATTACACATGTGTGGTTACAATGATCACAACCCGCTCGAGAAAGAGACCATGCGAAATAAAGAATCTCACTACCTGCAAGCACTCTGAATTGACAAATTTTGATGAATTATCATGGTAAACCCCCGTTTACTTGATAAGTTGTCAAAGAATACGGCAGTTTGGTATAACCTTTTTTATCTTTGCGCCGCAATTCTTCCTGAGATTGCGAGTTGTTTTAATGTATAATTTTCACATTTATAAGGGTTTATAATGCGAGTCCTAAAATTTGGGGGTACCTCTCTAGCGAATGCCGACCGTATCAAAAATGTCGCTGATATTGTTCAAGCCGAACTAAATACAAGAAATAAACCAAGGGCTGTAGTAGTTTCTGCATTTGCAAAAATGACAGATTTGCTCCTGGAGATGGCAAAGAAAGCATCGTTAGGGGATATTCATTATCAAGACGCTCTAGAGCGTTTCACCAATCACCATGCCTCGGTTATCACTGAATTATTTAACAGAAGAGACGCCAAACCAATCCTTAAAGAAATTAGTGCGTTAAATGATACCCTCACACAATTATTATATGGTATTTACCTGGTGATGGAAGCCTCACCACGTACACTGGATTATGTGTTGAGTTTTGGTGAGCGTAATAGTGCGATAATCGTTTCTCATTTTTTCAATAGTAAGAATATTGACTGTCAGTTTCTTGATGCAAGAGACGTTATAAAAACTAACAAGCGATTTGGATCTGCACAAGTGGATCTGGATCTCACCTACCCAAATATTCGGAGTTACTTTAGAAAAAATAAACCCCTGCAGGTTGTGACTGGATTTATCAGTTCTGCCAAAGGAGGCTTAACTACCACTTTAGGACGAGGGGGCTCAGATTATTCAGTTTCTCTGATCGGTTCGGCGTTAAACGCCAAATCGATCGAAATCTGGACAGATGTCAATGGAGTACTGACATCAGATCCTAAAAAAGTAGATAAAGCTTTTACCATTGAGCACATGACCTATGCTGAAGCAGTGGAAATGTCTCATTTTGGTGCGAAAGTCATCTATCCTCCAACCATCCAGCCCGCTTTGGAAAAAGAGATTCCGATTTATATAAAAAACACTTTTGAACCAGATCATCCGGGTACTTTCATTAGTGCCAAACCGGGGCCTTATCAGAAGGCGGTAAAGGGAATTTCTTCGATTAGCGATATCTGCTTGTTGACCTTACAGGGAAGCGGTTTATTTGGCGTGCCTGGGATTGCCGCCAGATTATTTGAGAGTTTAGCTTCCGCACAAATTAACGTCATCCTTATTACCCAGGGTTCATCGGAGCATTCCATAAGTTTTGCAGTTCAACCCTCGGTAGTATCTCGTGCTAAGCGGAGAGTAGAGAAGGAATTTGAATTTGAAATAGCGAGGGGATCCGTGGAACCGGTAAAAGTCGAACCCAATTTAGCGGTGATTGCTATTATTGGCGAAAACATGCGATATATGCCTGGTGTGGCGGGAAAGATGCTTACCGCATTGGGCAATAATGGTATTAATGCCATTGCTATTGCACAAGGTTCTTCCGAGTTAAATATTTCGGTCGTTATAAATAAGGAAAACGAAGCAAAAGCTCTTAATGCTTTGCATGAAGCTTTCTTCCTTTCAGATACAAAGGTTATTCATCTATTCATGGTAGGCGTTGGTTTAATAGGTGGCACATTACTAGAGCAATTACGCCAACAAGCTCCCTTCCTTCGAGAAAAAAGATCACTGGAGATCAAGGTTGTTGCCTTGGCAAATACCAGGAAAATGCTCTTCATGGAAGAGGGTATACCTTTAGATAATTGGAAAAATCTATTGGAAAAATCCCAAGCGGACACCGACATCGATAGCTATGTGGAAAAGACCATTAGCATGAATCTTTCCAACTCGGTGTTTGTTGATAACACTGCAGATTTGCTGATACCGGAGCATTATCAACGAATTCTTGAGGCATCAATCAGTATATCGACACCCAATAAGGTAGCCACTTCGAGCAATTTTGATCATTATCTCAATCTCATTCACTTAGCAGAGAACCGAAATGTTTACTTTGGTTATGAGACAAATGTTGGTGCGGGGCTTCCAGTAATTCCGACATTAAGAAATCTCATTGATAGTGGTGATAGAGTTATAAAGATAGAAGGGGTTTTATCCGGTTCTCTATCTTATATTTTTAATCATTTTAATGAAGAAATGTCTTTCAGTGAGGCTATTAAAAATGCCCGAAAATTGGGCTATACAGAGCCCGATCCGCGGATTGATTTAAATGGCGTGGATGTAAAGCGAAAAATACTAATACTGGCAAGGGAAGCAGGATTAAAGATGGAAGCCAGAGAAATCAAGGTCAAGAACATATTACCCGCTTATTGTCAAAAGGCAGCGCTAGGCCACGAATTAGATCAGGCTCTTGAAAAAGCCGACGAATACTTTGAAAAAATTCGTGCGAAGGCTTCGCAAGCAGATCGTCGTTTGCGTATGATTGCCAAGCTGGAAAATGGTAAAGCGAGTATTGCTCTCGAAGAAGTCACAAAAGAAAGCCCCTTCTATTTCTTAAGTGGCAGTGACAACATGATCGTTTTTACAACCCAACGATATAAGGATAGACCTCTGGTCATTCAGGGTCCCGGAGCCGGAGCGGAAGTCACTGCTGCCGGCGTTTTTGCAGAAATCATACATATTGGAAATCTTCTATGAAAGCAGGTATAAAAGTATTTGCGCCGGCTTCGGTGGCAAACGTTGCATGTGGTTTCGATATCCTGGGCTTTGCCCTGGATCGTCCTGGTGATGAGATCATTGCCAGACCTTCAGATAAAAAGGGATTGATGATATCTAAAATCACTGGTGATCACCAACGTTTACCCTATGACATTGAAAAAAATACAGCTGGATTAGCTGCCGCAAAATTGATGGAAGCAGCAGGTATGCAGGATTTTGGCATTGATTTGGAAATCCATAAGAAAATGCCATTTGGAAGCGGATTAGGGTCTTCCGCAGCAAGTGCTGCCGGGGCCGTCGTAGCCGTAAATGAAGTTTTAGGAAGACCCTTTAGTAAATCCGAATTACTACCTTTTGCCGTTTTGGGCGAACAGGTAGCAGATGGAGCCTATCATGCCGATAATGTTGGCCCTTCCTTATTGGGCGGCATGTTGTTAATTAGAGACAACCAAACATTAGATTATTATCGAATCCCGGTTCCAAAAGGCCTTACAGCCGTTGTTGTTTATCCTCATATTGAGATTCTTACTAAAGAAGCACGGGATATTATCTCAAAAGAAGTTAGTTTAAAAAATCATATCCTGCAGTCTGGAAATCTGGCAGGTTTAATATTAGGAATGACTCAGTCAAATTTCGAATTGATTTCCA
>JAGQWV010000256.1 GCA_020437045.1 Saprospiraceae bacterium
AAATAAGCTAGACCATTAATATCAGATACTTCGAAAACACTGCACCAGATTTTCGGCCAAAATAGCTCTTTATAGTCTACGTAAAATTTGCTTTATAAAGAAAATATGGTCGAAAAGGGAGGAAAAATTAAGTTTTTGGACGCTACCATAAACTAATTTTCGGATAGTGCCTACGTACCTATACGTATATTATTGCAGGTTCTTGGCAGCGATTTTGCCAGTGTAATCATTGAAATTTCCCGAATAAATGATTTGTATAAATAATGTTTCAACATTATTTATTTATCAAATATCTCAATCTTCTTTGCTGGCTATAACGGCTCTTAAAGCATAAGGTTTTGTGATAGTAATTATTGTTCCTGTTTGAAAATTTTATTGGTGAAATTATTAGATGTACTATATCCGACTTCGTTAAGGATCATCCTTTTATCAAGTATCCATCTGCTTTTAGTGGTGCAGATACTTGCGCAGGATCTTGGCCAGCTTGATGCTGCTCATCCGGTGCAGCTATCAGGAGGGATGACGATCAACCTTGGAGCATATTCTGCTGCTGGTATTTCCGGCAGGCGTGATCCCTTTTCCTATTTAGTACTGGGAAGGTTAAATTTTAATTTGTTCGGAGTAGTGGATGTTCCCATCGGGGTTAGTTTCACCCAACAGGAAAATGGTTTTTCTCAGCCATTTAATCATTATGGGATGAGTCCCAGGTACAAGTGGATCCAGACGCATGTCGGATATAGGAATCTGACCTGGTCACCCTATACCCTAAATGGACATACCTTTTTGGGAGCCGGTATTGACCTGGATTTACCTTTGAATGCGGGACCCAAGATCAGGTTATCGGCAATGAGTGGACGGTTGCGAAGAGCCGTTGACACGGAAACTGCCTTGCTGGAAGATGAACAGCCATCCTACCGAAGAAAGGGCCACGGTCTTAACCTTCAACTAACCGATAGAAATAACAGTAAGAATTTTTTCACTGCGAATGTCTTTGCGGCTAAAGATGATCCCTTTAGCATTCAGGATTTGTCGGGATATGATCTGGAATCAGCCAGAGAAAATGTAACCATTGGCCTGGGAGGTCAGGTATCGCTATTAGATAAGTTGGTTCTCAATGGTAATTATGGTTTTAGCGCGTTGACGCGTGATGCGGAAAATGAAGATGTTTCGGAAGAAAAGCTCCCGTTTCTGATGGAGCTGGGCAAAGTCTTCATCACGCCAAATCAGTCGACTCAATTTGATGAGGCATTCGACGTCAGTGCCGGATGGCAGATTAAAACGTGGTCGCTTAAGATAAAATATCAATGGATTGACCCCGGATATTCGTCGCTGGGTTCCTATTACTTCCAAAACGATTTTGAAAATATAACGATCGATGGTGCGACCACCCTGCAAGGGGGAAAAATCAGGCTTAGGGCTAGCCTCGGTCAGCAACGGAATAATTTGGAGGGGGATAAAATGACCCGCACGAAAAGACTGATTGGGTCTCTTAATTACAATCATAGTCTCACTGACAGAATGGCGATCAATGGCAGTTTCAGTAATTATAGTTCCAGCTTAAAAGTTGTTCAGGAAGAGTTGAGTGATACCTTAAATTATTATCAGATAAATACCTCTATTAATGCGGGAATTAACTATGTCGTTGGTAGTAATGCAGACCGATCGTTGTAGGCCAATGCTTCTTATCAATTGGGCAATAGCCGGGACGAATACCGGGTGCATGATGATAATTCCAAATTTTTTCTGGCCAGTTCCGGCTACCGCTGGAGAATACCACATAGGAGATTGCAACTAAAAATATCGACCAATTTGAGTAAACACACTGATAATCAGATTAAAACCACCCTGGTAGGACCGTCAGTAACGGTGGGCAAATCATTTGGAAAGAAAAAGCTCAATGCAGCGTACACACTGGGATATAACTGGAATTTCATGGAACAACAGCTTTCTTACGGACTGTGGAAGAATCGGGCCACCGCTTCTTATGCTTTGGTTGGTGGACAAAGGATTGGTCTTGAGCTGAGTGTTTTAAATAAAAAAAATGTAGTCAATACGGATAAATCATACACCGAAATCCGGGGCAGGATGTCCTATAAAATGAATTTCTAAATGTTTAGACATCTTATCATCATATTGTGTTTAGGCTTATTGGCCAATGGATTAAAGGCGCAGCAACGTCCGGTAAGCGTAACCTTCAATTTAACAGCTCCCACTTCCATCTACCTGAGTGATTTGACAGCGATGGGTTCGGAAAGTATCAAGATCTTCATCAATAATGGAGACGAAAACGAACCCTCCTTAGACGTCGCATTGAATGTGACGATAGAGGGCGGAGGTGTAAGCATACATTCACGACCGGATTTTCCATACGAGCCGATTACGCTGGAAGTCGGAAGTCAGGTTTTCACCGGTTCGGATTTGCAACAATATTTTGACCCGGATCACATGGTGCTTTCCGGGATAAGTCGTAAAGATTTGGGACTGGATGGCAGGCTTCCGGAAGGCATGTATACCTTCTGTGTCGAAGTAACGGATTATGTACGACGGGATAAGGTGCTGTCGGCAAAATCGTGTGATATGGCCATGCTGCACTTCAACAATCCACCAACCAATATCTATCCGGAATGTGGATCTACGATTGCCACCACCAGTATGCAAAATATACAATTTCATTGGCAGGCCAATCATGATCCTATCCTCCCTGTACGTTATCTGCTGGACCTTGTGGAGATGCATGATGGTATTGGAGCCAACGATGCATTGAATGGTGCAGCGACACTGATGATCGAGGACTTTGAGGTGATGGGTACCGATTTTAACTATGGTCCAGATCAGCCGGAATTGATCCCCGGCCATACCTATGCCTACCGGGTTAAAGTAGTGAGTCTGGATGACGAAGCAACCTTTGAGAATGACGGAGTCGGTGAAGCCTGTACCTTTACCTTTGGAATGGACGAACTGGGGTCCATAGATATAACCGCCCCGCTACCCGGTACGAGTATTGATACCAAAAGAAGATTGATCCTGGCCTGGAACGGACCATCCAATGCCACGTCCGACCAGGATATCTATTATCGGATAAAGATGGCCAGGGTTCAGGATGATCAAAACCTGGACGATGCTATCAACGGTCCGCTCTATATCGATCAAAGTACGGAGGTTGTTCCCCAGCACTTAAATTGGAACTACATCCTGGAGGATAGTCTGCCTATGCAATCCAAATTTGCCTTGCAGGTCGAAGCATATGTAGCCGACGAACTTATCGCTAAAAGTGAGGCCACCGCCATTTCGAGTGGGGCAATCATTGACCATTTTTACGCGGCCGGAAAACGGGTGGATGTTCTGACTCTCGATGATGATAAAGTCGATCTGGGGCTGTCAGGTACCGGTCGTATACAAATTGACAAAGAAGGAACGATGATACCCGTCGCGTTTAAAAATTTGAAAATAGGCATCTACGAAAGTGGCAATATACTAGAGGAAGGAGAGATGATCTCCACCCTCAACGATTTCAAGCGGGAAATTGATCTCGCAGAAGACGGTGATGCCTTTCTCGAGGCCTCTCATTTGGTCCTCACAACGGAACACCTGATGCTGCGGGGCCGGGTAGCCTGGAAATTACCGCATGCCCTTGACAATGGAGCGATCCCCACCATTCTCACCAAGGCCTATGATTTTATTTTTGATGAGTATGAATTAGAGGGAATTCCCCATCTGGAGAACAATAGCCTGGCGCTCCTTGAACCCTATGGATTTACCTTGACAATCGACTCCACATCGACACTTAATATATTTCAGGATAAGGGAAAACTATTAATTAATGGCAGCATCACCTTGCCACAAATGGTGCATGGCAAAGCTGCATCGGCAGTGATCATACCCTTTGTCAGGGCCGATAATATGTATCTCATACACACCCAAGGTACAGCAGCCTCTATGGCCATCTATCCGTTGGAAGAACTGGATATTTTTGTCAAGCCAGAGGAAGTCACCATAGATCTGTCGGAATCAGTAAGTCCAGGCAACAAAGCTGATAATCCCGGGTGGAAAGGTGTTTCTCTAACCCGGTATTCCATCCAATTGCCATTGGATGAAGATGCCAGTCACCAAATAAGTTATCCAGGATCTACCTGGAGTTATGCGCAGGTGGCCAATGACAAAGCATTTGCTTCCGTTGATCAGCAAGGCCTGGACTTCGAGTGGGAACAAATATTTTCCGAAGATGTGGCCCCGGGTGTGCATTTCAATACTTTTCCGGGCTTAGTAAAAACATGGAAAATAAGTATTAAAAATAATGCCTTGATTGAAGGTTTTCACAAAGGTTCTATTTCCATTCCCGTTTTGGGTGATGATAGGTTTGACTATACCCTTCCGATTATGCAAAAGGGTTTCGCGGTGGGTTATCTGGATGAGGATCTGGAAGGTTTATCACAAACATTTGATGTAGGCGATGAGATGAAAGAGATGGTGTTAAGCATACTAACAGCATCTTTTGCCGATAATAATCGACTAAACATGGGTGTTCGTCTACGGTGGCCCCATTTAAAGACCGATGATGTTGCCGCCGGAGAGGGCATAAATGCCAGTGATTTTAGAGTATACGGTGATGGAGCTATCGGCTTCGGTGGCCCTCATGGACAGATCCCGGTGGAAAATATGGCGACAGGTCAAATTGTTGACATGTACGATATCCAGATCGATTCTGTGGGTGCTTTTGCGACCAAAGACCAATACGTATTTCACATACATTTCGTAATTCCACTAGGGCTAGAGATTTCATCGATCGATGGTCCGCCCCGGTCCCAACTATATAGTACAGCAGATCATGGACATGAGGACAATCATAATGGGACCCAGCACAATGGGAATCATGACAATCCTGCTCATGATAATCACGGCCATGGAGCGCACACCGGTACGGATGGATTCGGATGGAACAAGGAAGGTAGTACTCGTATGACATGGGACTATAAAGACAATCAAATTAAAATTCCGAATGTATCTTTTGCAATCAACGGAGTAATGCAAGTCACTACCGGAAATCTGACGATCTCAAATGGTAATGATGTTTGGGGTATAGGATTTAGAGGTAATTTGAGTTTAAAGTTTTTTATACCTGCGCAGTTTGAAATCAAGGCTAAGGTTATGATTGGTAAACTTAAGGATAACTCGACCTATATTTTTGTTGAAGGAGGGTTCGGAGCGCTAAAATCCAAGCATCTGAGTAATGCCGAGAGACCATGGAATAACGAACTAATTGACGATACATCTGGCAGTGATGATGAATATTCCTCTGATAGTGATGATGGACATGCAGAACATGGCCATGGACATGAAATGAGGAAGGGTCTTTCTCTTGCTCCATTTACATTTCATGCGCTTAGATTTCGAGGCTATTACAATTTGAAAATGCAACTGAATGAACATCATGAGCCCGAGCTCTTACCCACCGGTGATGGCAGTTGGGGAGCTGGTTTCGGATTTGAAGTTGGTATAGCGCACAAAGCGGAGATATCTTTCGATGGTTCATTAAATTTTACCGGTGGCAGTTTAAGATCGATGGAGTTTGAAACTGCACTCGAACTGGAGCTTGCTGCCGTCGAGGCGGAAATCGAAGGTAAGGCTATATTGGATTTTCATGAAGAATTGTATCTATTCGAAGTGGAAGCAGACATGTCAAAACCTTGGTGCGTAAATGCGGCAGTTGAACTGGAATGGCATCATGGCGAACTTCAAAAGATCAAGGTCGGATCTTTGGAAGATCCGGTAGGTATTTACCCCGGCCCTTGCGCAGCTGTTGCATTGCAATTCAATGGTTTTTTTCTTCTTGATCCCCAGGATGTAGGAATGGGGCTAGGAGCCGCAATCAAGTCGCGGATTGCTACGGAGTGGTTGGAGATACCCGTTGTGAAGGCAAACATTCGGGGTGCATTTCAAATGGGATCACGCTTTATGGTCTACGGCTCACTAGCCAGAGAGTGGCCTCCCAAACCAAAGAGATTAGGAGGACTTATAGAAGCTTATGTAGATCTGGATGTTGAATCCAAAATTGAAAATATAACAGATAAAATACGAATAGCGCATGCACTTGTTCGGGGACAGATTGAGTATAATTTTATTGAAAAGCAATTGTCTCTAAAGGCTTATGCCGAACTTGAAATACTGGGCATTCAGGCGAGCCTGGACATCCAACACAAAATCGATATGCAAACCGCTAAAGCTAATGTGATAAATTGATGAAAATGAAACTAAAATCCCTACTTCTGATTTTAATAGTGATCTGGATCAGACCAACTTTGGCACAAGATCTTAAGGGGAAGGTCTTTGCCAACAATTCAGAGGATGGTGGAGCTATCCGGTTAAAATATCTTCCGGAACACCTGGTACATCAAGAGGGTTTTGTAATCTACAGGAAATCGGAAGGTTCTGATTGGGAAAAGATAAATGAGGTGCCACTCCGACCAGATCCAGATTTTCCACTTGGAAAAATGCCGCAGGCTGAGCAGGACGTTTTCAGGACGCTGGCAAAAGTCAATGGGCAGGAATTGGTGGGTCTTGAAAAACTATCAATATTAAGCCAGATCTGCACGTATGACGACTATGCTTTTATGCTTGGCTTAAGATATAATGATCTCCAAGTACAACGGGGCAAGAAGTATAAGTATCGTGTTGCGGCCATCATAAAAAACGGCGAGGACGATCTTGGTGAAAGCGAATGGGTCCTAGCTGGAGAATTCATACCGATTGCACCGCCTGATAGTATTCGGATGATCTATGTCAATGAAGATGAGATCGCGTTCCGCTGGAAGCCAGAGATCAATCGGTACTTTGGCATAAATGCATACAAAACGGATTTGGGATCTGGTGAACGAAAAAGAGTAAATGATGATCCTATTGTTATTGGACGATCGTACAATGAGCTAGGTATTCTCAGCTGGCCCGACTACTTTTTTGTGGACTCAGCTATCCTAAAGCAGGAAAACTACCGATACGAATTTAGTGCGGTTGATGTATTTGGTGAAGAGGGACCAACATCACATCCTATCGATGTATTTGTACCGGATACCAAGGCACCAAAAAAGGTAACCAATGGTAGCGCTAAAGGTCAGGCTGATGGCAAAACAATTTTGCTCACATGGGATCCATCGAAATCCAAGGATGTGGCCGGCTATCAAATATATCGTAGTAAAAATAGTAAAGGTGGATTTGAGAAAATAAATGACCAAAGAGTTACAGGAAGTACTTATATGGATAAATTGGATCGACCAGGAGACTATTTCTATCATATCTATGCAGAAGATGCATCAGGCAACAGAAGTGAGTCTAGTCTTATCTTGGGTGAACTGTTGGACATAATACCTCCAGATGGTCCCAGAGGAGTAAGGGCATTAATTTATCGAGATCATGTAACTATCAAGTGGGAGCCTGTTGACATTTGGGATTTATACGGATATCGTATCCTCCGGGCGGTAGGTGAGCATCCTGCCGATCAGGATTTTACCCCGGTAGAAGAGTCCTATCTGACAGAAACATCTTTTGTGGATGATATTACGCTAGGCACGGAGGTAGTCTATACCTATGGCGTGATAGTCGTTGATTCATTTAATCTTCAAAGTCCGATTATCCGATCCAATCCGGTGATCGTGGAGGATATTACCCCGCCAAAATCAGCCACCATCACCATGGTTAGGCAAGTCGCTGGTACAATGCAAATCGAATGGCTTCCAAGCCCAAATGCTGATGTCGTGGGCTATCAATTATTGCGAAGTGCATCTGCAGACACCACCGAATGGGAAATCTTACACCGGGATTTACTTCCCTCAAATACACGTTCTTTTGTCGATAAGAATGCCGCTGCCGGTGACTATTACTATAGAGTGGTAGCTGTTGACGATGCAGGTTTGCAATCCGCACCCAGTAACTATTTTCATTTTGTATGGATACCGGATCAGGAAGTAGAACGTGATGTGATCAAGATCAATGCCGACTTTAAAAAAACGGATCAGTTAGTCCAGATACGCTGGAAACTTGACGAACCGGCTTCGGTCAGAGGTGTGGTGTTATTTCGACAGGAGGAAGGAGAGGAGTGGTTACCCATCTCAAGTTTATCCAAAGAAGAGCGATTTGCAGACGAAGACATAGAAAATGGTAAAACCTATAACTACCAACTCCGTCGCTACGGATTGCAGGGCCAAATGCGCAAATCAAACATACGAACAGTCGTCGTAGATATATGAAAAAACAGGTTCATAAAATAGGTGATAAAAGGAATTAATAATAAAAGAAATAAAGGTTAAGAAATGAGTCATAAATACTGGATTTTGATTGCAATGCTATGGAGTTGTTTAAACACTTCCGTCTTTTCTCAGGGAGTCGGCATCAATACAGAAACCATTCCTAGCGATGCAATTCTAAACATTAATAGTGGTGGATCCAAAGGTATGATTCCTCCCAAAGTATCTACAGCCAATAGACCGAATAGTGCCACTACCGGTCTAACGATTTATAATACAACTACCGGGCAATATGAAGTCTACGATGGTGGCTGGCACCGTAACGGAGGTGAGCGTTGGAAGGATGCCGCTACCCAGGGAGATATTTATCATGATCAGGGCCAGGTGGGTATTGGCACCACAAGCCCCAGTTCACCATTGCATGTGGTCGCGGCTGGGGGGGTAGAGGCCACTTTCGAAGAAGGCTCAAGTGGTACAGCTGCTATAGAATTAAAAGTTGGAGGCACCAGTCGATACATACATGTCAATAGTGCTGGAGAAATTGGTATTTCGGATGGCGGCACGTTCGGAAACATTCTCAAATTCAGTCCCGCAGATCAGACGATCACCCACAATGGAGTGAATGGTGGTATCATTCCTGCGGGTGGCATCATTATGTGGAATGGAGGTGCCGTACCGGATGGTTGGGCCCTTTGCAATGGTCAAAATGGCACACCGGATCTACGAGATCGATTTGTAGTGGGCTCGGGATCTACCTATGCAGCTGGAAGTAATGGTGGATCTAGTGCGGTAACGCTGGATACGACTAATTTGCCGCGGCATGCCCATGACTTTGCCGGCAATACGGGTACGAACGGAGCACATACCCACAATACTCCGATCAGACATCGGGAAGGGGTAGGAAATGGGGCATATACAGTCTTTTACGCCGATTCAAATCCCGGAAACACGACCGACTTCACTTCTACATC
>JAGQWV010000257.1 GCA_020437045.1 Saprospiraceae bacterium
ATTTCGTAGCTAGTCTGGATAAAACGGAATTAGCTTCGAAGATGACTGATGTCCAGACAGAAATCGAAAAAATTCAAACTCAATTAGCCCAGGCAAAAATAGATACTGCTATCGAAATGAAGGATATCAGGGATCAAATCGCCAATCTGGAATTTTCAATGCAGCAGGAAAAACTAGAGATAGAAAAGAACCGATTTGAGCCACAAATGATCATTGAGGAATCAAGGCTTAAGCTGGAAAAATCAGAACGGGATTATTCACAATTGCAGGAAAAGTTACAGCTTAAAAAAATCCAATCTGATGCTAAAATCGAAGAAATTGATGCCAATATGCGCCTTCAAAATAACAAGATGCAGCAGTACAATGCAGTAGCAAGTGGCTTCAATGTGATCGCGCCCGATGAGGGGATGGTGATTTACGATCGCAATTGGAATGGAAAGAAAGGGCCGGGATCACAAATAAGTGCCTGGGATCCCGTGGTAGCAGAATTGCCGGATCTATCGGAATTTATTTCAGTCATTTATGTCAATGAAGTTGATATCAGTAAGGTTAAAAAAGGTCAATCTGTCAAAATAAAAGTAGACGCATTTCCCGAAAAGATCTTTGAGGGTTTGGTCAATGATGTGGCTAATATCGGCCAACAACTGCGTAATCAGGATGCAAAGGTTTTTGAAGTGGTCGTTCAGGTTAATGAGGCAGATAGCGTTTTAAGACCGGCAATGACCACCAGTAACGAAGTACTTGTTTACGCCTACGATGATGTTTTGTCGGTGCCTTTGGAAGCATATCAAAAAAATGATTCTCTCGAATTTGTTGTGGTCAAAGTAGGAAATGGATTTGTCAAAAGGGAAGTTGTAGGTCATGTCTCCAACAGTGACGAAATTGTGATTGCTGCAGGACTGGATGAAACCGATTTGGTGTGTCTGACTTTTCCCGACAATCAAGCCGAATTGCCAATTGAAAAATTAGATTCGGAAGAGAAAACAAAAGCATTGGAGCAAATAAAAGTAGCCAATGCGGAGAGGGCAAAAACGGAATCGGAAAATGCAAGCAAGGTAAAAGGTGGCCCTGCCCAGAGAGATATGGGCAATTCAGGTGGCTTTATTATTATCGGATAATACCCCCTGAAGATGGAAATATATCTATTGAATTTTCGCTTGGCCCTACAGGGTATTTTTCAAAATAAACTGAGGTCTTTTCTCACCGCACTGGGCATTATTTTCGGTGTTGCTGCCGTGATTGCCATGCTTGGTATTGGTTCAGGTGCCAAACAATCGATCATTGACCAGTTAAGTCTCATTGGAGCAAACAGCATTGTGGTCAATGCCAAGATGCCGGACGTCAAGAGTGACGGAGAGTCAGATGATGGAACGACTACGAATACCACGGATGCAGAAACACAGAAAGGCTATACTCCGGGATTGTCACTGGAGGATATGTTGGCTCTGGAAAAGATAATGCCGACAACCAACCGGATTAGTCCGGAGATTGTCCAGGATATGTCGATCATTCGCGACAAGACTTTGCAGAGAGCCCGGTGTGTGGGAATAACCAACGATTTTTTTGATATCAATAATTTGGAGGTCGGAGCTGGAAGAGGCTTTCAGGAACTGCATTTTGAAAAAGGTACTAATGTCTGCATTATTGGAGCCGCTATAAGTACCCGGTTATTTAAAGGAGAAAGTCCTTTGGGTAAACAAATTAAATGTGGTAATGTATGGTTTACCGTAATCGGAATTTTAAAAAGCAGAAGAATTCAAAAATCAAAAATTGAAGAACTTAGTATACGGGATTATAATGATGATGTATTTATTCCAATTTCGACTTTCTTGTTGAGAATTGATGACCGAAAAAGAATTGATGAGAGTGATATTTCAAGAAATGAAAGAAGAGATCGAAACGACCAATTGCAGAACTATCATCAAATCGATCGTGCGGTGGTGCGGATTAGTGAGCCGGAATATGTCGAAGCCAGTGCAGAATTAATTTCCCGGATTTTAAAGCGAAGGCATAATGATAAAATCGACTTCGAAATTGAAGTACCCGAATTACTTTTAAAACAGCAACAGCGGACTCAGGAGACCTTTAATTTTGTGTTGGCCGTAATTGCCGGAATTTCGCTCCTGGTTGGTGGTATCGATATTATGAATATTATGCTGGCCAGTGTTCTGGAAAGGATTAAAGAAATAGGCATTCGGCGTTCTTTGGGTGCGAAGAAAAAGGATGTGATTTTACAATTCCTTTTTGAAGCAATTTCTATTAGCCTCATCGGTGGTCTCATTGGTGTTGCCCTGGGAGTCATTGCTGCCAAAGTGATAGCATCTTCTGCCGACATACCCACCGTTATTACCTGGTGGTCTATTGTAATATCTTTTGTCGTGGCCGCTGGAATTGGTTTGATATTTGGCCTTTTACCCGCTCGCCGTGCGGCCAATCTGGATCCTATCACAGCTTTACGAACTGATTAATCTTAACCAAAATCATTGCATGAAATTATTATTGGCTTTCTGTTTTACCTGGTCATCTCTTTCCCTTTTTTCTCAATTGGAAAAAGTGGATATCAGTCTGGATGAGGTGATTCGGATCGCCCAGGGTGAAGCTCCCCGGGCGTTAATTGCACAGACGAGATTTAGTAATAATTACTGGAGATATCAGTCCTTTTTGGCAAATTATAAACCGCAGTTAGTATTTGTTTCTACGATTCCCAATTTAAATAGATCTATCGATAATATCGTCTTGCCAGATGGTACAGAAAAATTTATCAACCGATCTTTAATGAATTCATCTGCCGGTATAGAAATGCGACAAAGGATTCATCAAACCGGTGGGTTTATTTATGGCTCTACCAATTTGAATCGTATTGATTTATTTGGGACAAATTCCGGAAAATCATATCTCTCTGCACCACTAAGATTTGGTTTTATTCAACCCCTTTTTCAGTTTAATTCGGATAAATGGTTTCGTCAAATTCAAGGTCTGGATTATGAATCATCCAAAAAACAATATGCGGAAGAAAAGGCGCAAATAGCATACGATGCAGTAAATTTATTTTTTGAGCTGTATGTCGCTCAATTAAACCTGCAGGAGGCGAGAAGACAGAAGATTTATGTTGATTCTCTCTATGAGGTATCCCTGGGTCGTTTTGATGTAGGTCGTATAGCAGAAACAGATCTGTTACAAATTGAACTGCGGACCAAGAATGCAGACACAGAGGTAGCTACAGAATTGTTAAATTACCAGACAGCCAATGAGCAGTTACGGACCTTCATCGGGGTTAAGGACAACGTTGAATTTAATTTGCTGGATCCGGAAACCCTGCCTGAGTATGCGATAGACGCAGGAACGGCTTTGGAGTATGCCAAGCGATACCGGAGCCAGACTACGGAATTTCGCATCCGGTTATTACAGGCTCAGATGAATATGGATGAGGCCCGCAAATCCGGTGGGGTTAACGTTGATCTCAGTGGATCTTTTGGTTTGTCTCAGACCGGGCCCACACTGGTGGATGCTTACCGTAATCCCATTGATCAGGAAGGGCTGACGCTTTCCCTGGAAATACCGATTGCCGATTGGGGGAAAAACCGCTCCGAGCGGGAGATCGCGAAGTCAAATCTCGAACTCACGCAACGAACCATCGAGCTTGAAAATGTCAATTTTGAGCGGGAAGTGGTATTGCGGGTACAACAGTTTGAATTAAAACGTTCTCAGTTGGCATTGGCCCGTCGTGCTGCTGACGTGGCGGAGAAAAGGGTAGACATCGCTAAGAGCCGATATCAGATTGGTAAAATTGACGTAACAGAACTCAATATTGCCCTCAATGAATATGAAACGGCCCGTCGTGGATATTTCCAATCTCTCTGGGCGCTTTGGACCGCCCATTATGAGATAAGAAATCTCACTTTGTTTGATTTTATCACCGATAAAAAATTGGCGGACGAAAATATAGATATCCAGTCATTCCGCTAGTGCAGCATTTCCACAAGAACTAATACTATTGTCGGTTTCTTTTTCGCCATCTCATCATCATCGAAAGCCTTGTTTGACAAAGGCCATACGCGGTTTCGCTTTTACTGACGCTGTCGGTCAGCATCAGGATTCGATCTGACAAAAAATAAT
>JAGQWV010000007.1 GCA_020437045.1 Saprospiraceae bacterium
CTTTTATATCTTTAATATTTTCTCCCAAAAATATTACTCCCCTCTCAAATTGAATTACATTTTCTACTTCCTCTATGGCCAACTGTGCAATCGACTCCACATCCGTAATTTGACTTAGTTTGCCAGCGAAAGCAAATAATAAATTTATCTCCCGGTACATCTGCAAAGTCTCAGCCCCCAACTTCTTCTGTATATCTTGTTGATCCACAAAGAGTTGGATGACATCACAAATCTGAAAAGCCGCACTACCGCCATAAACACTACCGATAGATAAACCATTTAAATAAATCTCTTTTGGAGTCTGCTGATTAAGGTATCCATTCCCAAAAATCAAGTCACCCTGATGATCATAAATTGCAATTGCCTCTTTGGATGACGAGATCATAGCCATGATCAGATCCCTGAGTTTTGGATTTCGATTAAATAGATTTCTCAGCAGCGTTTTCACTTTATTTTTACACTATTTCCAGCTCTAAATCAATCATTTATTTGAAGCAGTGAAGCCTTTTTTATCACAGGTAGGGTAAAATAAAATACACTACCTTCCCCAACGGTACTCACGACCCAAATCTTACCACCATGATGTTCGATAATCTCACGCGAGATGGGCAGCCCCAGACCACTGCCTCCTGGTTTTGACAAATTATGACCTCCTTTTACTTGACCAAATTTTTCAAAAATGGTCGATAAGTCCTCCTTTCTGATTCCGATACCCGAATCTTTTATCGAAACCTCAACATACGCACCGTTACTGTAAGCTCGGCACTCTACGCAATTACCGTCTGAAAACTTCACGCTATTGGAAAATAAATTTATAAGGACTTGCAACAAACGGTTTCGATCTGCATAAATGCCCGGAAGGTCAGGTTCGACATAAATATCCAAATGCATTTGCTTAGCCAGAAATATGGTTTCGGTGGCTTCACCGGCTTGATGGATAATCTCATCTAATGAAACAACTTCGAGATTCCATTCTACCTTACCTGCTTCAATCCTGGCAAGATCCAACACCTCATTTATAAGTGCAGTAAGCCTTTCACTTTCCAATATCACTATGTCCATGTTAGAAATAACTTGCTGAGCGGTCTGTTCTCTCTTCGTATCAGTTAAATCCGCAAAT
This sequence comes from Saprospiraceae bacterium, assembly GCA_020437045.1. Classification (GTDB taxonomy): domain Bacteria; phylum Bacteroidota; class Bacteroidia; order Chitinophagales; family Saprospiraceae; genus JABDMH01. Next base: position 1,121 of record JAGQWV010000007.1, read on the forward strand.
GGATAAATGCGTTCAGTCAACCGCTTCTTTACTAATTTAGAAAATCCCATGATAGAAGTAAGCGGAGTCCTTAATTCGTGACTTACCGTGGCGATAAATTCACTCATGGCATCATTTAAATATTTGAGTCTTCGCGACTCTTCAATTTCTGCATGACGAGAATCCCGGTACCGGATGAGAAAATAAATGACCAGACCAACTAGAACGGCAAGTAGGGTCCATGCCCACCAGGTATTCCACCAGGGAGGTGAAACGAATATGGTGAGTTGAGCTCCACCGGTATTCCAAATCTGATCATTATTAGAACCGATGACCTGAAACTGATACTCACCTGGGGGAAGACTCGTAAAAGTGACCTCTCTTTTAGATCCCAATTGAATCCAATCATCATTCACACCTTCCAATTTGTAGGCATATTGATTTTCCTGAGGGTGACTAAAACTCAAAGCCACAAACTCTATGGTAATTATATTGTCCGCATGTGTTAGAAATAATTCGTCGGTAGCCGGTCCACGAAAAATATCTTCTTCCACCGGAATCCCATGTTCATCATATTTTTGCACGGATTGAATGACAATATTCGGAACAACATTATTTTGCGATAGGGCATTTGGATCAATGATGGTCAATCCTGACCTGGATCCACAATAAATGGTTCCTGTACGTTCACTATAATAAATAGATCTTTCCAACATCTCATTACCGGAAAGACCATCATACGCATAGATATTATTAAAAGTCAATTCATCCAGGTTCAAGACGGACAATCCTCGCCCTGTAGCAACCCACAATTGGCCTTTTCCATCATTGACGATGCCCATTACTTCATCATTGGCCAATCCATCCACTGTGTTAAAATGACGAAATCCTGAATGGTCTTTATGGAGTAGATTAAGACCTCCACCAAAGGTACCCACCCATACCCGACCCTGGCTATCTTCAAAAATGGCATTTACCTGCTCATTGCTTAAACTAAGCGGATCATAAGGGTCATGCCGGTGATGGACAAATTGATTGTGGACCGGGTCATATAAATCTAATCCACCTCCCAGAGTACCTACCCATATATTTCCCGATCGATCCTGATGGATAGCCGAAACTCTGGGAAAGCTCAAACTATTCGGTTCCTGGGGATGATGACTATAATTTTTAAATTTACCCTTCGCCCAATTGTCACTATCAAGTACCGAAATTCCCTTTACGGTCGCCAGCCATACATTTCCATCTGAGGCTTCAAAAATATCTGCAACAAAACGACTCAGTATGGCCAGAGAATCATTTTCGTCCGGCTCAAAATGATGCCATGTCTTATCCTGAGGATTGAAAATAACTAACCCTTGTCCCCAGGTTCCAATCCAGATGTTATCATTTTTATCCTGGTGCAAAGCAATGATCTCATTCGAAGGCAGACCACTGTTATCAATGGTCAGATGTTTAAATCCAATGTCCCCAGGTGCTTTTATGTTTATTCCATGCCGTCGTGTACCAGCCCAGATTTCTCCGGACCGGGTCTCGAGAACACAACTAACCATATCATCTGTCAATGATCGCGGGTCATCTGTGTGACGAAAAACTTTAAAGC
>JAGQWV010000008.1 GCA_020437045.1 Saprospiraceae bacterium
GATGCGGTAAAAAGCATTTCAGATTTTTGTATAGCATTGGGAATCAATATTCCGACGGGAAAAGATTCGCTATCGATGAAGCAAAAATATCAGAATGATGAAGTCATTGCTCCGGGTACCGTGATCATCTCCAGTATCGGAAATTGTACTGACATTAATAATATAATAGAGCCCGTATTAAAAAAGGATGGTGGTCCTATATATTATTTAAACCTTTCGCAAGATCGATTTAAACTGGGTGGATCTGCGTTTGCTCAAACCCTTAATAAAATTGGACAGGAAAGTCCAGATATTATTTCGAGCGAATTTCTTCGTAAATCCTTTGATGGGATTCAGCATTTAATCAAACATAAAAAAATAGTCGCCGGCCACGATATTTCTTCTGGTGGACTCATTACTACTTTATTGGAAATGTGCTTTGCCGACCATAAATTAGGTGCAAAAATTGATTTATCAGATGTAGGTGAACACGATACCATCAAATTATTGTTTTCTGAAAACGCTGGTGTTGTATTTCAAATGGTTGATGAATCTGCAGCGGTCTATCTCCGAGAGCAGGGCATTAGCTTCTACAAAATTGGAAGTGTGATCAATGCACCGCGATTGGAAATTAATAATGGTGATTACCACCATGACTTTGACATACATCATCTGAGAGATGTATGGTATGAAACCTCCTATTTATTAGATCAAAAACAATCGGGAGAGAAATTAGCACTCGAACGCTATCAGAATTATAAAGAGCAACCACTGAACTTTAATTTCCCTGCAGATTTTGGTGGTAAGAGACCGAAAAGGAATCCGGAAAATAAAATTAAAGCGGCCATTATCCGCGATCAGGGTAGCAATTCAGAACGAGAATTGGCCAATGCCCTCTATCTGGCCGGCTTTGAGGTCAAGGATGTTCATATGACGGATCTAATCAGCGGCCGGGAAACACTGGAAGATATTCATTTTCTGGGAGCCGTTGGTGGTTTTAGTAATTCTGATGTACTTGGCTCCGCGAAGGGTTGGGCCGGTTCATTCCTGTATAATGATAAAGCCAAAAAGACCCTGGATAATTTCTTTAAAAGATCAGATACATTGTCGATTGGTATTTGTAATGGCTGTCAGTTATTTGTGGAATTGGACCTGATAAATCCTGAACTGGAGAAAAAGGGAAAAATGCTTTATAACGACTCCCATAAACATGAGAGCGCCTTTACCTCGGTACAGATTCAGAAAAACAACTCCGTAATGATGTCGTCTCTGCAAGGGGCAAACTTAGGGGTTTGGATTTCGCATGGTGAAGGAAAATTTCACTTGCCACTGAGTAAGGATCATTATGACATCGTAGCCCAATATGCTTACAATGCCTATCCGTCCAATCCGAATGGCAGTGACTACAACACCGCAATGATGTGTAGTCCTGATGGAAGACACCTGGTAACCATGCCCCATATCGAAAGATCCATTTTCCCTTGGCACTGGGCATATTATCCGGATAACCGACAGGATGAAGTATCTCCCTGGATAGAAGCATTTAACAACGCTTACAGCTGGTTGGAAAAAAAACTATCGGACAAATAACTTAGGCATGGAATGTAAAGTATTGCGATCATAAAGTTCCGTGATTTCGCATTCTCTACCACTTGTTTGATTATCATAATACAGCTTCTGCCCAATTAGCAGCATACCACAAGGTCGCATCTTCCTTTTGCGACCAGGCTTCTAATTCCTGGATATAGGTCATAAAAAGCTCTTCAGATACTTCACCAATCTGGATAATTTCTGCTTTTGTTCCTTCCAGAATACTGATCAGATTATTTGCATAATGTTTAAAATCTGCTTCTGCGGCGGTCGCTCCAAACAAAATAAAATCTATCTTAAAATTGCGAAATCCCGTTTGGTGCAGAAGGGTCACCAGATTTCTTCCGATGTAAGGATCATTACCTAATTTGTCATAAACACGGCAATACAGGGTCCAAAGATGTTCGAATGCCGGAGTATGAGGAGTAATCCGAAAATTAGCATGATCATCATCTACCAACATGATTTTTGCTCCCGGTTTCATGGCTTTTTTCGCCTGTTGCAAAGCAATTTCCGGCTGCGCAAGATGCTCAAGCAAAAAGCGAATAAAAACAAGATCGAAGGTGCCCCATTCATTATTTTTCAGTGGAAGCTCATAGGCACTCCCCTCCCGGAATTCGACGAGATTATCCTGATGATCTTCACGGGCCAGGTGTCGAGCTTTGTTCAACTGATCCGGAGAGCGTTCAACGCCAATCATTCGACCCAATAGAAGTTTTTTTGCAAGCATTCTGGAAAAAACGCCTAAACCACTACCGATATCCAATCCCAGTTCATCTCCCACAATTTCAATCTTATCCAGGCACCGCTGATTTAATAAGCGATTTAAGATATAGAGACGACTCTGCTCC
>JAGQWV010000258.1 GCA_020437045.1 Saprospiraceae bacterium
AGAAGCCCGGTCTAATTAATGCTAATGTATGAAAAGAAGTTAACTGAGGCTTTTTATGATTTGTTAATAATTTAATTTAGCTAAATTGAAGGTGAATGAATTTAGATAGATTGATGTCCTTTGAAAATAATATCAGAGATCGGTTTAACCTTGAAGGTAGGGTGGCAGTGATCACAGGTGCCAGTAAAGGTATTGGCGCAGCAATCGCCAAGGGGCTGGCTGAATTTGGGGCTTCCGTCGTAGTCAGCAGCAGAAAATTGGAGGCTGTGGAAGCGGTAGCCGAGGAAATACGGTCCGCTGGTGGAAAGGCGCATGCAGAGGCCTGTCATGTGGGAGATCCTTTAGCGAGAAAGGAACTTATTACTAATACCCTTAATCACTTTGGAAGTCTTGATATCCTGGTAAATAATGCGGCAATAAATCCCTATTACGGTCCATTCGATACCATTAGTGATGAAGCCTTTTACAAGACTTTTCAAGTCAATTTGGATGCAGTACGTGCCCTGAGTAATCTGGCAGCGAGCCATATGAAAAAGGAAAAATGGGGTAGTATTATTCATCTAAGCTCTATTGAGTCTTTTCACCCTGGAAAAGGCATGGGGGTATACAGTCTTACGAAAGCGACACTCAACATGCTCACCATGACTCAGGCCAAAGAATGGGGAAGAGAAGGTATCAGAGTAAATGCAATAGCTCCGGGATTGATCGAAACCAAATTTAGTGCCGCTTTAACGGACAATGCATCAATCATGAGACATATAGAAGAGAATGTACCCGCTGGCCGAGTCGGACAACCGGAGGAGATTGCCGGGTTAGCGGTTTTCCTGGCTTCTGATGCCGGTTCCTATTGTACCGGTTCCATTTATACGGTAGATGGCGGCTTCATGTTAACGGGAGCTTTGTGATACACAACTTATATCGGTTATGAATAGACAAATCGTTCTCAATGAAAGGCCTGTGGGCTTTCCTACTGCAGATACCTGGCATTTGCTGGAGGTGCCGGAAAAAAAACTCCGGGAGGGAGAAGTTAACGTAAAGAATATTTATGCGTCAATAGATCCTACGATGCGGGGTTGGGTGAGCGAGCGTAAATCATATTTACCTCCCGTAGAAATTGGAGCGGTCATGAGAGCCTTGACCGTGGGGGAGGTGGTGAGCACAAAACATCCCGGATTTCAGGTGGGAGATTACGTACATGGTCCCGGAGGTATACAGGATTTTTCAATATCTAATGGAGAAATTTGGCGTAAAATCGAATCCACTAGTATTCCACTGGAAAAGTATCTCAGTATTTTGGGTATGACGGGTCTCACTGCTTATTTTGGTTTATTGGATATTGGTAAACCTAAAGAGGGTGAAACGATCCTCGTTTCTGGTGCCGGCGGTGCAGTCGGTAGTATAGTCGGACAAATTGGTAAAATCATGGGGTGCCGAATGGTGGGGATCGCTGGTGGAGCAGAAAAATGCAAACGTTTAATCAGCCACTATGGTTACGACGCCGCAATAGACTACAAATCGGAAAATGTATGGAGTGCCCTAAAAAAAACTTGTCCTGAGGGCATAGATATTTATTTTGATAACGTCGGTGGTGAAGTGTTGGACATGGCATTGGCAAAGTTAAAATTGAAGGGGCGTATTGTCTTATGCGGTGCTATTAGCCAATATAATGCTGATAAAAACCAGGGGCCTGCTAATTACATGTCGCTGGTTATTAACCGGGGTAGAATGGAGGGATTTTTAGTTATGGATTATGCAAAAGAATATCGGAAGGCAGCTACGGAAATTGCCGGATGGATGAGGGAGGGAAAATTAATTTCTGACGAACACATTGAAATTGGTATTGAAAATTTTTTTCCTGCATTCCAAAAATTATTCACGGGAAATAAAAGGGGTAAATTAATACTTCAGATTAATCCTCCAACCTCATAAATGGATTACATAAATAGATTAGATGGAATTTATTAAAATATCAGAGAAGAAGGATTTTGCCGTCGTAACCTTAGATCGGGGTAAGGTGAATGCCATCAACCATCAAATGGTGGTTGAATTACGGCAAGTCGTAAAGATGCTGGCCGAAAGAACGGAAATTCGGGGTCTAATTATTACAGGAAAACCGGATTACTTCAGTGCAGGACTGGATATTGTTGAATTGTATGAATATGACTATACCCAAATAAAGGACTTTTGGCATCAGTTTCTAAGAATGATGATTGATTTGGTCAAATTCCCCAAACCTTCAATAGCGGCTATTTCGGGACATAGCCCTGCCGGCGGAGCGATCATCGCTCTTACATGTGATCATCGAATCATGGCCGAAGGAAGTAAATACCTGATTGGCCTCAATGAAGTAGCCGTCGGAATAAGTATCGCCAAAAGTATATTCGATTTATATGCCTTCTGGCTGGGTTCCCGAGTAGCGTATCAGGCACTGATGACTGGTAAGCTATTTAATATTATCGAAGCCAGGGAGATTGGTTTAATTGATGAAATTGTGCCTCTGGAAAATTTACAGTCACATGTTGAAAACATGATGAAGGTCCAATTGATGCCTAATGACTATATCTTACAAACCACTAAGAAGGTTATGAGACAGGATTTGATACGGAAAATTGATGTGGACTTATCGGCAGAAATTGACGAACGATGTGCTTTCTGGATGTCACCGGAATCTCGAAAATCTCTTAAATTTTTTGTAGAAAAAATTACCCAAAGAAAGTAATTAAAAGATGATTTCAATCAATGATTTTGCTGCCTTGGAAAAATGCAAAGGCAACGTTTTGGGAACATCTGATTGGTGGAAGGTCGATCAGGAAGCTATTGACAACTTTGCTAAAGTAACTGGTGATTTTCAGTGGATTCATTTAGATGCTGACCGTTGTGCCAGAGAATCACCTTTCAAAAAAACTATTGCCCATGGATATTTAATCTTGTCACTAATTCCTAAGTTTTTTTATCAAATAATT
>JAGQWV010000259.1 GCA_020437045.1 Saprospiraceae bacterium
ATGGTGGAATTTGGTTAAAAGAAAAACTGAACATAAACCAAAGACTATGCAAATATGAAAAGGAGCAATGGACCTGTTATGAAGTGGATTCCTTGAGTATTTTCTATGATCGCTGGAAGGAGCGGATCATAGGCTTTAATCAAAAGAAAGAGATTTATACATTCGATCCCGGGCCGGGAATCTGGAAATACATCTGCACCCTGCAATTACCCAGCACCTATGAAGATCATTTGATCAGTCTGCTAAATGTATTGAAGGGTGAAGGATATTATATCAATTTTAGCTCTAAAGATCGTGTAGCATATTTCCATATCAATGATTTAATTACTAATCCTGTTTATACTTATTTTAATCATCAAAAGAATGCCTCTAAACAAGAACCTGTATCCTTTCAAACAGTATTAAGACATGCCCAGGCACTGGGTGAAAATTGGCAGGTAAACTTAACTCTTCATTTCTTAACAGCTAATGGATTAGTACCTGCCTTAGACAATAGGACTGGCAAGACGGTTAAATATTCCAGTACCCCCTATTTTGATCACACAAATATTTACTTCATTGGGCAGGATGATGACATAGAGCACATCCATTATATCTATCGATATCTGGGTGAAAACAAAATGGAAAAAGTGGCCAGCTATTCTAATACAGTTCCTCATTTAGGTTTTTGCCGCAGTGCTGATGGAAATTTCTGGATTGCCGGTCAAAACGGCTTACTCAAAGTAAATCCAAACATCCTGACCTGTTTTGAAGATCAGCCCAACATGGTGAGTGCTCTCCATAATATCAATCAAGATCCCAAAGGAAACATTTGGTTTGGTGGTTACAAGACCGGCTTGGCTGAATTTGACGGCTCTACGCTAAGAAAAACTGGACCAACCGAATATCAATCCATCATGCCTGGCAGCCACCACACTGACAGTACCATGTATTTTTTTGATGAACGCTTTGGACTGGTCAGTTATGATGGAGGTACATGGTTGCCTTCGGGTCGTAACGTGAAACCTTTGGGTTATTCCAGCACAGAAACAGGTTATGTCATAAAACCCCTTAGTAATAACCGGATTGGACTTGGCCTCACCCGGATTGGATTTGCTATACTGGATGGATCCGGTCCGGTAACTCAGCCATGGAAAATCATCGGCAAAGACAAAGGATTTGGTCTGGTAAACGTAATTGCACTGACAGAAGATAAAAATCATCGAATCTGGTTGGGGCGATCCAGTACCGGTGTTGCCCTTTATGATCCAGAGTTGGATACTGTACGCAATTGGCTGGTGAGTGACTTTCCCCGTTTGGGAAGTGGATTTAGGGGTTCACATTTGGACGATCAGGAAAATCTATGGTTGGGTAAAAGTGACGGCCTCTATTGGCTGGAAGATCCGGATCAGGTAAAAATATCGGATACAACCTGGATCGACCGGCTTTTTAAAATACCATTCCAGGGTATTCAGAATCAAATGGTTTCTTATATTTTTCAAAAAAACAATTATTTAATTTTTGGTCATGAAAATGGACACGCACTGCTGGATTTACCCAGCTTTTACCAGGATCATGAAAATCCCAGAATTTTCGATTTCAATACAGCTAATCCTTCACAAGGGGGTGGTGCTGAGCAAAATGCCTACCTTATTGATCGTAGTGGTAACATCTGGTTAGGAAAACAAAATGGAGCGATACGGATTAATCTCGAAACACTAACCTTGGATACACTACCAGAAAAAATCGTTCTTGATAGTCTGTATGCAGGTGATGAAAAAATTGAAATTAAAGGTTCTGAAGTCAGACTACCTATTGCCAAGCGCAACATACAACTATGGTTTCATACCGTCTTTAACGGGAATCTGAATGATCTACTTACATTTTCATACGAAGTTTCTAATGATGCTCACCGCTATTTCGACCAAAAACGTACTGAAAAGGTAAAATATATTAATTTTTCATACTTGCCAACGGGAAGAAATCAGATTATCATTAACACATTCAAAAATAATCAAATTGTCGATCAGCTACGACTGAAATTAATAGTACCTAAGACACTCATGGAATCGACGGCATTTTGGATAACCTCCATACTAACCACGGTAGGTCTAATTATTGCTTTTATTATTTATCGTCAAAAACAGACTCTACTCATCAAACAAAAGGAATTAGAGCTTTCAAAAACTCATCGTGAAAAAGAAAAATTGCAGATTGCCGCAATAGCCAACTCATTAAACCCACACTTTATCAACAATTCGCTGAGTTGGTTGCAATGGGCGATGCCTAATGACAAAAAAGGTATTCAAGTGATAAGCCGACTTGCCGAAAACATCAAAATGGTATTTCAAAAAAGTCGTGATGGAAAAGCCTTTCACAATCTAATTGATGAATTTACTATCGTAAGAAACTACCTAACCATACAACAAATTCGTTATGGAGAATATTTTAGGATTAGTTTGCCAAGTGATTCTGAAATTGAAAAATTCAAGTCATTGATGATACCGTTGATGCAAATTCAAATTCACGTAGAAAACGCAATTGAACATGGCTTACGAAACGATCAGTATGCCAAACTGATCGATATAAAAATCAAAGATGAGGAATTTGATGTACATATTACTATTACGGACGACGGAGTAGGAAGAGAAAAAGCAGGAAAATTAAAATCATCCGGCACAGGAAAAGGTATCGAAATGCTAAAAAATCTGCATGATATTTTTAATTCGATCAATGAAAGACCAATCCTAAGCTGGTACGACGATTGCCCTCTTGTGAAAGAAAACGGAGAAAAATGTGGCACCCGGGTACACATTATAATCCCTAAAATTTACCATTATGCAATTGATGAAAATTAAGTTTTATGTGGTTGAAGATGAACCCGAGAATCGAAGAGGTATGATCAATCTGTTAAACAGTGGCGACCATAGCCTGGTGGTTGGGGATGCTGACACTGTAAATCATGCCTTTCTAGGGATCATTAAAGAGAAACCGGATGCTTTAATGCTGGACATTAAACTATTAGAAGGTGATGCCTTCATACTGTTAGAAAAACTGAGAGAAATTCATTATCCAATTCCACCAGTCATCATCGTTACCGGTCATCTGGATTTTGAGCTGGCACAGCAAGCACTTAATGATTTTCGAGACTACGTTATTCATATTCTTCAAAAGCCATTCCTCGAAAATTGGGAGGAAAAATACTACCTTATTATAGATAAAATTCGCACCTACTATCTAAAACCATCCACTGAATTCTGGTATCAGGACCAGGTATTCCTGTTTAGATCCGGACATAATACCTACCGTATTCGACTGAAAGAAATCGAATATATTGAAGTTGGAGGAAATGGAACAATCATTATCCATCGTGATTTTGGTGACCCCGTAAAGATTTATATGACTTTAAACCAATTCCTTCACAAAAGCTCTCAAGAGGTTGTCCGGATCCACCGAAAATATGCCGTCAACAAAAACAAGATTGATCATATAGATCATGAAGATCGCATGATTTATTTATTCGGACATCAGAAGGGAATAGATATTGGAGAAGTATTTTATCCCGACATCATACAGATCATACAATAGAAAATCAAGCACTACAGTCCTAACACTTCAAAAATCTTCCTCGTCATGCCATCAACATCTCGCGGAGTATTACAAAGAATAACGAAATGAATACCTTTCTCCGGAACGGTGACGTAATTGCACAAAAACCCACCCTGACTTCCTGTATGCCCAACGGTGCGTAATCCCGTAGGACTTTTTTCGATAAACCAAGACCAGCCGATAAAAGGTGGAATTTCTCCTTGCCAATTTTCAAATGTTTTGATAGTCCGCGAATCCTTAATAGTTTCCGGTTTCAGAAATGAAGCATTTTGCAATGCATTTTCATAATTAATTAATTCGCGCACCGAACTCCAGACTCCACCATTTCCGGCAGCAGGAAATGTTGGTTCTTCTCCATAATCCAGCTCTTGCCAGGATCCATTCTCCAAAACATATCCATGAGAGACGCCACTTTCCGGATGCGGTCCGTCGGTGATGGTACTGGTCAGCATACCGGCTGGCTTCATAATATTTTCGATGATAAATTCCTGCCATTTTTTACCACTCACTTTTTCGATAATCAAGGCTAAGCCATTAAATGCCGGATTAGAATATTCATATTGCGTACCCGGCGCAAACATCAGCGTATCCGTTTGAGTGACCGGATGCCAATTTTCTGCATCGAGGGCAGTCAAATAAAATTCGATATGGTCAGCTACTTGCCGGTTGTCAGGAAGACCGGAAGTGTGCGTCAACAAATGTTTTATCTTTATTTTTTTCGCAAATTCCTGGTGTTTAAATTCAGGGAAATACTTTATTAAATTGTCTTCTACCGAGAGCTTCCCTGCTTCCTGCAACAATAAAATTCCATTGGCGACAAAAGTCTTGGAAATAGACCCCAGATTAAAAAGTGTATTAGGAGTGATTTTCTCTCCTGTTTCCAGGTCGGCAATTCCAAATCCTTTTTGATACAATATTGTGTCATTGCGAACGATAGCGATTGCCCCGCCTGGTTCTTGTAGATTAAAAATCTGAGAGAAATATTGATCGAACTCTTGTTCTATTGGATCTTCCGGAGATTTGGATGGCATACAAGACAGCATTAGAATTAAAGAGAATATGCAAGTTTTCATTATGTGTTTTCGATGTCGGTAGTAAGGTACACATTAGCGATGGGTCTTAAAAATTATTCCCGGTCTCTCCCGAGGACACTGAGCGTATATAATCCCCTTCCATGGATCCGGTATCAGAACTTTGATTTTGCAACAATTAGTCTTATTTTCAGCCGGTCAACCCTATTCGAAAATTAAAATATCATATCAAGAATGAGAAAGCTTTTGCTATTGATCATGCCCTTCATGATCCTGGCCGCGGTAAATGCATTTGGCCAAAAGAAAAAAAGTAAAGAAGATAGTCCGGCAGTAGATAAAAAGGAAGAAAAGACACTAC
>JAGQWV010000260.1 GCA_020437045.1 Saprospiraceae bacterium
TTAAATTATACATATGATAAGTGGGGGATGGTGGGACTTACTAAATGGATTGCAAATAAATATGGCAAATATAATATCCGCTGTAATTGTATCAGTCCTGGAGGATATGGCCCCGGTGTCTTGAATAATATTGGTAAAAATGATTTTTATGATCAATATATAAACCTTACCCCTCTGGGACGATTTGCCAATGATGATGACCTTAAAGGGCCGGTTGTTTTTCTGGCAAGCGAGGCATCCGGATATATTACAGGCCAAAATTTATTAGTGGATGGCGGATGGACTTCCTGGTAATTCTATCAGATTAAATTTTAAAAATGCCTGAATTTGTTAACTGTAAAAATGTTCGTTTTTCTCCACTTATGCTTGGGACGGTCCAACTGGGTTTAAATTATGGTATTTCCAATTTGGACGGACTTCCTGAAGTGGAGAAATCTATTCAATTATTGGATCAGGCCATGTCATTGGGTATCAATACCCTGGATACGGCGAGGGCCTATGGTCAGTCAGAAGAAGTCATCTCGCGTTTCTTAAAAAAACGTACTCCCGAATTACCGGTTAATATCATCTCAAAATTTGTAATTGATAATCAGAATAGAGATCTGGAGTCGATTTGGAATCAAGTGGAAGAAAGTGTGCGAAAATCGTTGCAAATATTGCAGCTACCTAAGTTGACCGGATGTTTGTTTCACCGCTCATTAACTAATAATCTGGATGTACTCGTGGGGATTTTACCCGAGATTTTTAATCGATTAAAAGAATCGGGATTAGTGGATCGCACAGGATTTTCCGCTTTTTCACCTGATGATATAAAATACATTCTTGAAATTCCCAACGTGGAAATCGTGCAATTGCCATTTAATGTCTTTGATCAGCGGATGCTGGTGGCTGGTTATCTCAGGGATTTGAAGAAGCGAAATATCCTTGTAGTGGCCCGAAGTGTTTTTTTGCAAGGTCTTTTTTTTATGAACCCAGATTCCTTGCCAGAAGAATTGGCAGAGGCAGCACCTCATATTAGAAAATTACATGAATTTTCCGCCCGCTACAATATTTCGTTGGCTCAGGTTGCCATTGTTTTTGTGAGGGATCAACCAGATATAGATTGTTTGGTTTTGGGAGCTTTAAATAGTCAGCAGGTCTCTGAAATAGTGGAATTATTTCAGGCCCCTAAATTAACGGGAGAGCAAATGAAAATTTTAAATGACCAATTTCCGGTGGATAACAAATTGATTATAACCCCTGCCTATTGGCCGGCTAAGAAATAGTAAGTGAATTAATTGGAAAGTAAAAACTTGGATAACATAAAATTGAACGTAGGCATCATCGGCGCCGGTAAATTTAGTCACCGGCATATCCGGGCCTTTCGATCATCCGGCAGGTTCGAAGTGGTAGCTGCCAGCCGTCGAGATAATCAGGAGCTGGCCGCTTTTTGCCGGGAGTACGGATTAAGAGCTTATACCGACTATCATGAATTGTTGATGGATCGCGAAGTAAATGTGGTATTGGTATCGACACCACATCATTTACATTACCCTATCTGCTGCGAAGCTGCACAAAAGGGAAAACATATAATGGTGGAAAAACCCATGGCTTTGACCGCCAATCAATGCCAGGAAATGAACCGGATCGCTGAAGAAAATGGGGTAACCTTGATGATCGGCCATACCGCACGATTTACCAATGCATTTATTTCCGCAAGTAAATATTTGGCAGAAGACAATCTGGGTGATCTTCTTCAGGTGAACAGTGTTTCCAACACCCGATGGGTGAATGAAGATCGAAAGGAATGGCATCTAATGAAAAAATATGGGGGCGGATATTTATATACACTCGGTATCCATCAATTGGATTTAATAATGCAGATTGTAAATGCACCTGCGTACAGTGTGAGAGCAAAACTAGGCACTTTTTTTCATGATCAGGAGGTGGATGATCACGGAATGATATGGATTAATTTTTCGAATGGTGTGCTAGCAACGCTCGTGATGACCGGATTCCGGAGTGGAGTGAACAACGTAAGCACAGAGATCACTGGTCGAATGGGGCAAATAAAATTTAATAGTGCGGAAGGCGCATTTTATACCGAGCATAATCAATGGGTGTCGATTCCAGATTCTGCAATTTCTGGGCAATGGATTGATGATGCACTTTTGCGCCAATGGGAAGAGTTTGCCATGGCCATTAGTGAATCACGTCTCCCATCGGTAAACGGATGGCAAATAGAA
>JAGQWV010000261.1 GCA_020437045.1 Saprospiraceae bacterium
CTCCTTTTTCCAGACGATTAAGTCTGGCAACTCCTTCCATAAAATATAAATATGGAAACGGAAAATACTGAGCTCCCTCTGGTTTGTTTTCCAGGATATCAATTGCCTGATCATTTCTCCCTGTTTGCATGGCGACATTTGCTTTTACAAAACAGGCCAATGGATTTTGCCGGGCATCAATTCTACTATTATCAATCATCTTCCAAGCCTCCTCTCCGTTGTTTTCCAGATGCAGTAAAAGATAGGCATACATAACATAAGCCTCATCTCTAAATACGAAATCATGGTGTCGTGCATATTCGAGCACCTCTTCCACCTCTGATCTACCCTGAGCAATGGTACCAGACATACCTAACAGTTTTACTCCCCACCGATACTGATCGGGCACCGTGCCAATGAGTGCGTGTAGTAAGCCCAAATTCTTTTTGTTGGGCATGAAGTCAGGAAAGAGCTCTTCGTTACGGGAGAGCAAGCTAAATGCCCTTTTAATTTCCATAACCGCTTGAAAATAATCTTCAAACTTGACCCGGGTAATCGCCCATTGCAAGTAAATATCCGCCTGAGTGTAAAGATAATAAGGGGACTGTTGGTCACCCTCTCTCACAGCAGCCAGTCGCAGCTCTTTATTTTGCTTTAATTTTTCGTAAGTATCTATTTGCTCACCGATAAAAATCGACAAACAATCCATATAATTTGCAAGACTATTGGAGATGAGATTTTCCGGCTCGGTGATTCGTAGGGTCACCAATTCACTCCGGGCTTCCTTGAAGCGCAATGAAAATATCAGATCATACGTCTTCTTTGCCTGGGGAGAATATTCAAAATAGCCAATAGAAAATAACAACGTCGTCTGACAAAGAGCCAACAAGAACAAGGTCAGACTGATTTTCCGATTCATACCACTACTTTAACCCATCGAACATGGGATTATTGCTTTTGGAAGGGGATTAAAAAATCAAAAGCAAGATAAGATAAATCCGGACGCCTGAAGAATGGGGGTTTTAGGAAGCAGCCTCGGTCACCTGATCGATTACCGAAGAATCGACCAATATCCGGCCGCAGTGCTCACAAGCAATGATTTTCTTTTGCAAGCTAATTTCCAACTGCAACTGAGGTGGGATTTTATTAAAGCAACCTCCACAGGCATCACGTTCTACGGTCACCACCGCCAATCCGTTTCGATAAGACTTTCGCACCCGGTCATACGCTTTCAACAATCGTTCTTCAATCACCTGACGTTGACTTTCACTCTGTTTCAAAAGCTTATTGCCATCCTTTTCTGTTTTGGCAATAATCTTGTCCAGTTCGACTTTCTTATTCTCCAGATTTTTGTTTTTGTCAGCCATACGATCTCTGGCGGCTTGCAGCGTTTCTTCTTTGGCGACGATGCTTCCTTCGACCTCCCGAATTCGCTTTTCCGACAATTGTATATCCAAGCGCTGCAACTCGATCTCCTTCGTCAAGGCTTCGTATTCTCGATTGTTTTTTACGTCATCCAGTTGGCGGCCATACTTGGCAATGAGTGTTTCAGACTCTTTAATTTTATTTCTATGCTGAGCAATAGCATCATCCAATTCCTTTTTGGAATCTTCCAGTTTACGTACACGGATCTGAAGTCCTTCTATTTCATCTTCCAGGTCTTTTACCTCCATCGGCAATTCACCCTTCAACACCTGTATTTCATCAAGTTGAGAATCAATGAGTTGCAACTTATACAGTTCTGACAATCTTTCTGGTATCGTTTTCTCAGCTGCCATTTTTATATCTATAGTTTAGTGGATTGGTGTTCACTTTTGTGCAATAGCCCGCAAAGGTACTAAATTTCCCTATTATCAACTCATGAAGTAATTCTATGGTAAATTTTTCACTTTCATAGTGCCCGATATCAAATATGACGATTTGATCATTCGCTTCAAAGTATTCGTGATATTTGAAATCCGCGGAAAGATAGGCATCTGCACCAGCGGCAATTGCATCTTCCAAAAGAAATCGTCCCGACCCTCCACATAAGGCGACATTCTCAATCATTCCGTTTAGGGGTTTGGTGTATCGAAATCCTGGAAGTTCCATGTGCTTTATCAGGTGCTCTGCAAAAGCTTCGAATGTCATTGGCTTATCTAAACGGCCAACGACACCACTTCCGATATATTCCTCTGACTTGGGACGTAATATTTTATAATCACGGAGTTGTATTTTCTGGGCAATTTTTTCATTTACCCCATAACGTAGTACATTGTCGAGATTAGTATGGATGGCATAAATAGCAATGTCATTTTTGATCGCCTTTAAAACTGCGCGTTCGATATAATGATAACCATTCAATCTTTTTAAACCTTGAAAAATGATTGGATGGTGAGCGATCACCAAATTACAGCCCATCTCCATTGCCTCATCAATCACAGCCTCGGTAGCGTCAAGACAAATCAATCCTGCCTTTACCTCCGTATCATGAAGACCGACAATCAGTCCGGCATTATCATAACTTTCCTGATAATGCAGAGGAGCAATACGCTCTAAAAAATCGGTCACTTCCCTGATGATCATTGGTTTGCTCTTTTGATGCTTTCAATAATTTTTGACGATGAATGTCCGGTTTCAAAAGGCAATAGCTTTACCGCTCCACCCCACGCTTTTGCTTCCTTGCCTCCCACCACTTCTTCTTCCTGGTAATCTCCTCCTTTAGCGATAATATCTGGTCTTACCTTGAGAATACACTCCAAGGGAGTATCCTCTTCGAAGAGTACCACCAGATCCGCCATTTGCATCGCAGCCATCTGTAACAACCGGTGCTCTTCGGTATTAATGGGACGATCTGGTCCTTTCAACCGTTTTCCACTTGCATCACTATTGATACCTACGACCAAATATTGACCTAGAGCTTTAGCCGCACATAGGTAACGGATATGGCCTGGATGAATCAGGTCAAACACCCCATTGGTCCAGACGATAAGTCCACCTTCCTGCCGCCACCGGTCAACCCTAAGGCTGGCTTCCGATAGATTAACAATCTTATTTTGGATAGTGTTAAGCATCAGACTCGCACCGGTTGATAGTTACGATTTTGGTTAGGCAATAAGATTAGAGCGATGATTCCAAACAAAATATTGCCAAAAATATTGATCGTAAAAAAGATAATCATTGCAAATGAAAATGCATCATTTTGGTTGATGCCCAGTAATACCAGGGCGGCGATAACCAGGGCGTGGTAGCTACCCATCCCGCCCGGTGTCGGAATGATCATCCCCAAGCTACCAAAGACAAAAACCAATAAACCGGCTAGCGGACCGAGATGAGCGGTCGGATCAAAGGCCCGGAAGCAAAGAAAGGTCATGAGGTAGTACATGAGCCAAATGTTTATACTATGGAGTATCAATCGGGGCTTATTCTCAACCTTTCGCAATGACTTGAGACCTTCTGCAAAGCCACTGGCAGCCCGCTGCAACCGTTGAAAAAAACTAATCCCGGCCAGTCGACTGCGATAGTTCCATCCCAATATCAATAGTATCAATAGGGCTATGAATGCTATCAAAAAGAGGGGGCTAAAAAGTACATCGGAAAAACTAAAATTTGCATTGTCGACAATAAACTGCCACAAAAGGTCAAACTGAAGCAGCAACGCCAGTAAGAAAACCAGGCTTAAACAAATCAGGTCAATGATCCGATCTACGACGACGGTACCCATTACTTTCTCAAACGGAATAACTTCGTACCGGGTGAAGGTTGCTGCCCGAATGACTTCTCCCATCCTGGGCAAACCCAAATTTGCGAAATACCCCAGCATAACACAATGGAATGCATTAGCCCATTTTGTATTATAACCCATCGATTGTATCAATTGCTGCCATCGCAACGAACGGCTGACATTACTTAGAAAAAAACAAAAGCAAATAACAATCAACCAGAAAATATGGGTAGCGCGAAAATCAGCGATGACTTTATCGACAAGACTACATTCTGCCTCTGGAATACCTTTGGAAACACACTCAGCGAGGTAACTGGCATTTAGGTCTCGATATAAAAACCACAAAATGGTCAGACCGAAGAGCAGGAAAAACAGCATTTTCAGTAGTGACCTCAATGTAGCTTTCAAGAGACTATGCTTTGAGCGTGTTGTCCGGATTTGGGAAAACGGATACCGGTTTAAATTCTGCAGCTTCTTCCGGCGTCATATATCCATAGGCAATAATGATAACCACGTCTCCCACTTCCGCTTTCCGGGCAGCAGCGCCATTCAAACAGATGGTACCCGAACCCCGTTTCCCTTTGATAACGTAAGTTTCAATACGCTCACCATTATTGTTATTAACAATCTGTACTTTCTCTCCTTCCAGCAGGTTAGCTGCATCCATCAAATCTTCATCGATAGTGATGGACCCGACATAATTCAAATTGGCCTCGGTGACCGTGGCCCGGTGTATCTTAGATTTGAATATTTGTAATAACATGGCTGCAAAAATAAATTAATTCTATAAAATGACCGTGTCAGGTTAGAGCCGCTATTTTAACAGACAGTGGAGCAGAATAGTTTCCTGTCTCTAATCCTGGACGACCAGCTGTCTCCCTACGAATATTAGTGACTGAGTTGATTGAGATACAGCACTCCGGATTTCATCACCATACTGATACTCCGTAGTTTGGATATGTTTTCTTCCGGATTTCCAGATACAACTAAGATGTCGGCCAACGCTCCTTCAGAGATATGACCCACTTGCGACAAACCAAAGACACTAGCATTTACCGATGTTGCCGCTCGGAGCACATCAGTGGGTTTCATACCATATTCGACCATCATTTCCAGTTCACGCACATTATCTCCGTGACTAAATACTCCTACATCACCACCTGCACAAATCTTCACTCCTTTCTCAAGAGCCAGTGCAAAACTTTTTTTCTTTTGCACAATCCGACTGGGGTCGGGATCTATCCCCTTTTGCCAACCCCGGTATTGTAAGATGGCGTCACCCGCGGCAAGGGTAGGACATAATGCCACATCATATTTACGCATCAGATCAAAAATACCCTCATCGGCTTCATCTCCATGTTCTATGGTCTTTACCCCGGCCAATATGGCCCGGTGCATACCTTCCACCGTACCGGCATGCGCTACCACCGGGCGGCCACTGGAAGCTGCGGTTTCCACGATTAATTTCAATTCATCAAGCGAGAAGGTAGGCCGGGCTTCACCTTCTGGCCCCCAGCGGTAATCGGCATAAACCTTTATCAAATCAACACCATGCCCTATTTGATCTCTCACTACCCGGATCAAATCTGCGCCATCAGCCGTTTCCGCTCCCAGAGGAACCTCCACATGTGGAGCAAAACCTTTTGGGCCGTAACTACCCGTGGCGACAATTGCCCTACCCGCCACCAACATCCTTGGACCAGGAGTAAGACCCTTTTCGATACTTTCCCTTAATCCTACATCAAGATAGTCGCCACCCTCCGTACCCAGATCACGAACGGTTGTGAATCCAGCGAGTAAAGTCTCTCGAGCGTGATTTACCGCCCTGACTGTACGTTCGGCAAAAGACTCTTTGAGCACCTGGTCATTCCAGGGCGTCTCATTGTAGGGATGGAGAAAGAGATGACTATGCCCTTCGATCAGGCCGGGTAACAGCGTGTAGCCGCTGAGATCAAACGACTGATCTGCATCTTCGCCAGGTACTTTTGCCCCGGCATACTCGATGCGATCGCCTTTGACTAAAACGTTCCAACCCTCATGAAATGTATCGCCATCAAAAACCCGGGCATTTCTAAACAAAATAGAGGATTGTCCAAAAATCGCACATGACAGCAACGAAAACATGGGTAATAAAAATCGCAAAACCATCTATCCAGATTTTGCATAAAGGTAAGGACTCAATTTAACAAAGGTAGCCCGATACTCCATAATCCATCCTGATCGCATCAATAAAGCACCATGTCAAACAGACGCCGATACTTTTTGGTAATGGGATGCTGACCACCCAGCAAACGGAAAATGGCAATACCTGCTCTTCGCGGCAGGTCATTATGTATACTCTTGTCTTTCTTGACCACCTCGATAATTCGTTGCACGGCCTGTTCGATCTGATCGGCAGTCAAATCTATAGAAGCCAGTTGTAATTCCTGAGTTAAACCTCCATGATTTGTATCCGTCAATGTGGCTAACTCCGACAAGCTGCCGATGTCTTCCACTACTTCATAGGCGGGATCTCCCATTTTTATATCAGCCACTATAGCCTTGGCGGCAACGGGGTCGGTTAAAGCCTGGAGACGAGCCAAATGGAGACTGGCTTCTGGATGGCCTGGATGTTGCACAAGAAAATCAGACAAAGCATTGACGCCATCCTTTGAGGACAGCTTCTTCAGACTTTCTTGCATGTCGGACCATTCTTGCTTATCGGCAGAAGGCAGATTTTCATCCAACCACTGCACTATTTGTTGTCGTGGCAGTGCACCGGCAAATTCAGCTACAACTTCTCCTTTATAAAACATTTTCACATTAGGGATACTCCTTATCCCGTATTGATAGGCCAATTCCTGGTCTTCCTCCGTATTAATTTTTACAAGCTCCCATGCCCCTTTGCTCTCCGTAGCCAACTGTTCAATAGTCGGGCCTAGTACCCGGCATGGACCACACCAGGG
>JAGQWV010000262.1 GCA_020437045.1 Saprospiraceae bacterium
TGGCTGAAGCAGATTTCAGACCGTTTAGATGGTCCCACCTGGTAAGTGATGTCTGCCTTTACTCTCATCCCACTGTTTCTCCCGCACTTTTCAGTTGTATCCCTGATGGCCGTTACTCTAACTCACCGACATCAATCATTTGATTAGAGAGCGGAGATTTATTAGTTTTATTTTCAGGGAAGCTTCCCTATCTTACCAGCATGAGAACACTACCTTATCTACTATTTTGCATTAGTTTTATCGCCTGCTCAACAGCAAAGAAAACTGGATATGAAGCCTATGAAGGCAAGGCTCAGGTACTAGCGCATCAATTTATCATTACCGATGGGCATGTTGATCTTCCCTATCGACTAAAAGTCAAGAATTTTCGTCTGGAAAAGGAGTATCTGGGTATACCTATTTCCACCAACGAGGGTGATTTTGATTTTGAAAGAGCTAGAAAAGGTGGTCTCGACGCACCATTTATGTCTATTTATATCCCTTCTTCCTATGAAGACAATGGCGCAAAACTTCTGGCAGATTCCCTGATAGACATGGTAGAAGGAATTGTTAAAGCTCATCCGCAGAAATTTGCCCTGGCTCGCTCACCGGAAGACGTGGAACGTAATTTTGAAGACAAAAAGATCTCGTTGCCCATGGGAATGGAAAATGGTGCTCCAATAGAAGGGGATCTCAACAACCTGACTTATTTTAAGGATCGGGGAATCAGTTATATTACGCTAACTCATGCTAAAGACAATCACATTTGTGATTCAAGTTATGATACTACCCGCACATGGAATGGTCTGTCGCCTTTTGGCCGGCAAGTCGTCCATACAATGAATGAGGTCGGCATCATGATCGATATATCCCATGTCTCCGATAGTACCTTTTACCAGGTCATCAAATTAAGCAGTAAACCTGTCATTGCTTCACATAGTTCATGTCGTGTCTTTACCCCTGGTTTTGAACGCAATATGAATGATGATATGCTTCGAAAACTTGCTACCAATGGCGGTGTTATCCAAATCAATTTCGGATCCTCATTTCTTGATGGAGCGGTGCAGGCTGCCAATGAAGTGAATCGGGAAAATCTAGGGAAGATCTTGACGGAAAAAGGATTGGATTGGCGGGATGAGAAAGCAAAACCCATTATCGAAAAATTCCAAAAAAATAATCCCACACTCTATGCCGATGTGCAAAAAGTAGCTGATCATATTGATCATGTGGTTCAGATAGCGGGTATTGATCATGTAGGTTTAGGGTCCGATTTCGATGGTGTTGGTGATTCATTACCTACCGGCCTGAAAGATGTAAGTGGCTATCCCAATTTAATTGCAGAGTTGCTTCGTCGCGGATACCGTGATGAAGACATCCGAAAAATCTGTTATGCCAATGTATTTCGTGTCTGGAATAAGGTATTGCAGAGAAGTTAAGATCAAGAACTACCCATTCCTGAAAGCAGATATGTAAATTTGCCATTTGAAATAGTTAGATACTATATGTTACCTAAATGGCCTCTGGCAATTTTCGTTATTCTTATCTCATGCACTTCCATGGAGAAAAAAAATTACCCTGAGATCCCTCTTCCATCAGATCCGCACAGTTTTGCCAATACCAAAGAAGCCTTCATTACCCATCTGGATCTAAACCTGAAGGTGAATTTTGATAATCAGATCCTTTCTGGTACGGCGACTTACGACATTTCGACTGATTCGGTTGCAAAAAGAATCGTTTTGGATATCAATGATCTGGAGATTGATTCCGTGCAGGTGCTTAATGAACAACATTGGGACCTGACGACATTCCAAATTGGCGATGAAAAACCATTCATGGGTGCGCCTTTATACATTGATCTACCCAATGCTCATGTAACAAAAATCAGGGTCAGTTACAAGACTTCTCCTAATGCATTGGCATTACAATGGCTAAATCCGCAGCAGACTCATGACAAGCGTTTTCCCTATCTCTTCACTCAGGGACAAGCTATTCTTACCAGAAGTTGGATTCCCATACAGGATAGTCCCGGCATACGTTTCACCTATCAAGCCCGTATCCAGGTACCTCAGGAACTCCTTGCCGTCATGAGTGCCACTAATCCCCAGAAAAAGAACGAATCTGGTATCTACGAATTTACGATGGACAAACCTATCCCGGCTTATTTAATCGCTCTTGCGGTGGGAGACCTTGATTTTCGAGCGATTTCAGATCGATGTGGGGTGTATACCGAGCCAGGACAAATAGCAGCAGCAGCTGATGAGTTTACTGATCTGGAAAAAATGGTGGCCACTGCTGAATCACTGTATGGCCATTATTTATGGGGTCGATATGATATTATTGTACTACCTCCGAGTTTTCCCTTCGGTGGAATGGAAAACCCCAGATTGACTTTTGCAACACCAACCATCATTACCGGAGACCGGTCATTGACGGCACTGGTAGCTCATGAACTCGCCCATTCCTGGTCAGGGAACCTGGTCACCAACGCCACCTGGGAAGATTTTTGGATCAATGAAGGGCATACGGTCTATATCGAGAACAGGATTATGGAAAAATTGTACGGTCAGGAAAACGCCGACATGCTGGCACTGCTGGGATATCAGGATCTTTTGCGAACGGTATCCGAATTTGGTGACCAGAGTGAAGAGACCAAATTAAAACTAAATCTGACCGGACGAGATCCTGATGATGGGATGAATGATATTGCCTACGAAAAGGGGGCACTTCTCTTGAAAACCTTAGAAGAAAAAGTTGGGAGGCAAACATTTGATAACTTCTTACGTCAATACTTCAAGGATTATCAATTTAAGGCCATCTCCACGGAGCAATGGGAACAATATGTACATCAGCATTTGTTGGACTCATTGAAACTAGACTTCGACCTGAATGCATGGCTTTACCAACCGGGAATTCCAGCCGATCATGCAGAAATCACTTCGGACAAGTTTGAAAAAGTCAATGGAAGAGTACGAGAATTTGTGCGCATCGGAAGGTTGGATCTTTCCGATACCAGAAATTGGAGCACACACGAATGGCTCCACTTTATCAGACAACTGCCTACCGATCTTCATGTAAGTTTTTATGAAAAACTCGATGATGTGTTTCATTTATCTGATTCTCAGAATTCCGAGATACTTGCAGCATGGCTTACCCTCTCTATTCAAAGTCATTACCTGGAAGGGCACAATGAAAAATCGCTGGAGGATTTTCTGGTCCACGTTGGCAGAAGAAAGTTTTTACTCCCTCTGTATCAGGCGCTGATCAAACAGGGACAGACAGAACTCGCGAAGTCCATTTTTGAAAAAGCTAAACTAAACTATCACTCTGTTTCCGTTAAAAGTATCGAAGACCTCTTATCGGAAAAACCGTTGATGTAGCTTTAAATAAAGATAAATACCATTAAGATGTTAAAAGCCATTTCGCCTGTCGATGGGCGTTACGCAAACAAGACTAACGAACTTGTTGATTTCTTCTCAGAATATGCTTTAATCAAATACCGTGTATATGTTGAGATCTATTATTTCATTCAACTACTGGAACAAAATCTTCCGTCCCTAAAAGAATTTCCCCGCGAGAAAATCAGCGTACTCCAGGCGATTGTGGATGATTTCACATTAGATGATGCGCAAAAAATAAAAGACATCGAGGGAAAAACCAATCACGATGTAAAAGCAGTTGAGTATTTCCTAAAAGAAAAGTTCAGCTTAAATAACCTGGAATCCTTTGGAGAATTTATCCATTTCGGACTGACCAGCCAGGATATAAACAATACGGCTGTTCCACTTTCTATTCATGAGGCACTGCACACGGTCTACAAACCATTAATACATAGTCTAAGAGATATTTTAATTTCCATGGCTAAAAATTGGCAGGATGTTCCAATGCTGGCCCGTACCCATGGTCAACCCGCTTCACCTACCTTGCTCGGTAAAGAGCTTTATGTTTTTGTTGACCGCCTGCAAATGCAGATCCATGCACTTTCGACCAAAGAGATTTATGCAAAATTTGGTGGCGCCGTAGGTAATCTTAATGCTCATGCCGTTACTTTTCCTGAAGTGGACTGGATTTCCTTCTCTGATCAATTTGTAAAATCAATTGGCTTAAAACGACTGAAGTATACTACTCAGATCGATCATTACGATCAAATGGCTGATTTATTTCAAAATCTTTCGCGAATTAATACCATATTAATTGACCTTTGTCGCGATATATGGATGTATATCTCTATAAATTATTTTTCGCAAAAAGTAAATAAGGATGAAGTTGGTTCTTCTACCATGCCGCATAAAGTCAATCCGATTGATTTTGAGAATGCGGAAGGTAATTTAGGAATTGCCAATGCCATATTTTATCATTTAGCGGAAAAACTTCCAATCTCACGATGGCAAAGAGACCTGACTGACAGCACGGTGCTGCGAAACATAGGAGTTCCATTTGCACACTCACTCATTTCCGTGAAATCTATCATCAAAGGACTGGGAAAACTTCAACTTAATCAAGAGGTACTTAATCAAGACCTGGAAAATAACTGGGCAGTCGTAGCAGAAGCATATCAAACCATTCTGCGACGAGAGGGTGTGGCTCAACCGTATGAGCTCCTTAAGGCTTATACCCGAGGTAAGGGATCGATGAACAAAGCGCAGCTGATGGAATTTATAGATACCCTTCCGGTGTCCGAAAGTGTAAAATCAGAACTGCGTAAAATCACCCCCCAAAATTACACCGGAATTGTTTCTTTTTGATGAGATCTGCGAATCAAATACTGATCGAGAGCAAGGAGCATTAAGACTCCAAAACAAATAATAGATATGTATTGAAAGAGTGGTTGATCAAGTGTCTGAACCACATCCTCCCATAACAAATTTTGCATTTGAAATGGCCGGCTGTCAGTAGAAATAGCTAAAATAATTCCGACCAGCAACAACATTGCATTATAGAAGATAAATATCCGAAGGTTTTTCCAGGTTAAATTAGCAGTGACCAAAGAAGCCTCATGCTTGTAGATAGTTTCATTCAGAATCCGGTCTCTCAAAGCCGCACTGAGCTGAAAGGTTTCTCTTTTTTCGAGACCAGATTCCAACTGCTGCAAAAATGATAGCCTTTCTTTGAGCCCTCCATCAGTTTCCAGCTGCTGGTTGAACAGTGTCAGCTCATCGGGAGTCATTTGCGAATCGATAAACTTCCAAAGTTGTTGATCATCTTGCGGTCTAATCATGATTCTGCTTTTTCTTTAGAGAAGATAAGATGCTTGCCAATTGCTTTCGGGCTCTGAATAATTTAATTTTCACATTCGATTCGGTCATGCCCGCAATGGTACAGACTTCCTTAATACTTTTTTCCTCCAGATAATACAAGGATATTAAGGACCGCAGATCAACAGGTAGTGAATCAATAGCTGCGTGTATGAAAGTGTTTTGTTCCTGTTGCTCCATCGTCGTCTGGACATCCATCGTTTGATCCGTATGTACGGGTAAGTCCTCCATCGGTATTAACCTTTTACGCTTGCGACTATAATCTATCGCTGTATTGTAGGCAATCCGGTAAATCCAGGTCTTCATCGAAGCTTCTGACCGGAAAGTCTTCAGATTACGATATGCCTTTACAAAAGTATCCTGTACTGCTTCTTCAGCTAATCGTGGATCACAGATAATGCGCATACACAGCGTAAGGACCAAATCTCCATATTCCTGGATCAAATCTCGAATGTCAGGATCCTGGTCCAATGCCCTTTCTGTTTCAAGTTGAAGCAATAATAACTTTTGGTCTGTTTGACGTCAGTCCCATAAGTCTGGTTACAAAATAAATATTCTATTTGATGTAACCGGAATTAACAGGCTCCCGTCAAAGGGACTGAAACTATCAAACAAGTAATTATTTAATCTTAAAATTATCATGGATATGTCTGGACTTCTGATTCCTATTGTAGGTATGCTTTCATTTTTTGGTTGCCTCGGATTTATCTCTTATCTGTATTTTAAAACCAGACATAAAGAGCGGATGGCCTTGATTGAAACTGGTCAGGATGCTTCATTATTTCGAAAATCCAACAGCATACACAGTAATTTAAAATGGGGCTATCTAGGTATTGCCATCGGTCTGGCATTATTCGGCGGTCACTTTCTAGAGCAGAATACCACTATGGACCACGGTACGGGATATTTGCCAATGATCTTCCTCTTAGGTGGTCTCGCCTTAATAATTTACTACAGACGAGCAAAAGACGATGGTCTTGAGATCTAACCCATTACGTTATGCATGCTAGTGCAGTATTTCCACAATAAC
>JAGQWV010000263.1 GCA_020437045.1 Saprospiraceae bacterium
TATATCCCACATTTTTAGCAATATGATAAATTCCTCCCTCCGGTGTCACTCCGACAATTCTGGGAGTTTTTTTATCCTCGCAAATAACCAGATCACCATGATGGGCAATCGTCACATTGTCACAACTTTCGACCAACGCCGTATCATTGGGGTCGATAAAAATCGACAAAGTTGGAGGATTATTAAGTTCTCCTGACTGACCTTCGTCCGGAGAGAGTTTATAATGGAATATCTGACCATGTTCCAATCGACCTCCATTGGTACAGGCAAAGTAAAAATCGTTTTCACCATACCAGATCCCTTCGCCGCGGGCAAATCGGGCGGCTCCTTTTTCATATCCGCGATAGCGCAAATCATCATCCGGAGCATCAACATTATCGATGTCGATCCATTCAACGGCATAAGATTTACCTATTTCCATTTTTTCGCCAGGTAAATCAGCCCAGTTTCGTGTTTCAAAACCGGGTTTTCCCTTGATGGCTAAAACCTGAAGTTTGCCACCTTCATGCAATTTCTCTTTCTGGTTGGGAATAAATCGGTAGATCAGACCATCGCCCCGGTCTTCAGTCAGGTAGACGATGCTCGTGCCTGGATCTACACATACTGCCTCATGATTAAATCTTCCCATCTCCTTAATAGGGAGGGGAGGGGCAATCATCGGATCGGAAGAAGCAGGTACCTCGAAAACATACCCATGCGATTTTTCTCTTTCACCAGTAGCGGGACTGGTATCCTCTTCACAAGTCAGCCAACTATTCCATGGAGTGGGTCCTCCTGCACAATTGCGGATGGTGCCTGCCAAGCTCAAGTATTCTGTTTCGACTTCCTGACTGGCAGGATTATAGATGATCGTGGTCGTGCCGCCCATACATGGATTTTCTCCTTTCCCAAAATCATACACTTGATCCGCGCTGATTTTAGAAAGTAATTCCTTCTGTGCACCGAAAGGACCACCTGCAATATCACCCGGTGAGACCTCATGATTCCGGATAATAATTACCTTTCCATCCGGACCTTCAAAAGTCGCCATGCCATCAGCGGCCCCGGGCACCACAAATCCATCCGACATCGGACTCCCTTTCTTTGAAATGATCTTGTAAGAGAACCCTTCGGGAAGATTTAAAATGCCTTCCGGATCATCTTTTAGAGGCCCATATCCATGTTGTAATTTACCTTCTGTGAGCACACTTTTGGAGGGTTCGCTCGGTTTACAGCTCAATGCAAAAGCCTGCAGTCCGATAAAACCCAATCCAAATTTTCCGCTCCTGTGCAGGAATTTCCTCCGGTCCATTTTTTTATACTTAATGGTAATAAATAATTCGATAATCATCGAATGTAATGAATACATTCGACATAAATCAAACTTACCGTGTTAAGCTATTGTTGTCTATTTTTTGATGATTTTTCTCACCGCAATTTTTGCCTCACTGATAATCCTGACGAAATACATTCCAGTCTTTATATTCTGCATGGGTACCCGGATTGTAGTTGAGGTTTTTTCCAGTGATTTGTATTCACGAATTTTATCTCCATCAATGGAAAATATCTGCACCCTCAATCCCGGCTTATTTAATGCTGACACTTCTATTTGTAACTCATTTTCCACAGGATTAGGATAGATCGTTATTTGATTAGAAAATGCCTGGTCAATACTAGATACGGTGCCTCCAATGCGGACAAAAAATGAACAGCATTCGTAGTTTCCCGATGCATCTACAGCCATATATGAGACCTTAGTCTCCACGGGAGGAAATACACTTCCACTAGGCAGGCCCTCTGCAAGGGCAAAAGAGTCAATACCACAATTATCAAAAGCAACCGGCAATTCATACTCGATCACACT
Organism: Saprospiraceae bacterium; assembly: GCA_020437045.1. Classification (GTDB taxonomy): domain Bacteria; phylum Bacteroidota; class Bacteroidia; order Chitinophagales; family Saprospiraceae; genus JABDMH01. The sequence continues at coordinate 1,844 of JAGQWV010000263.1, forward strand.
GCCGGAATCTGCTTCAATATCCTCAACACAACTACTAAATACGGGACGTATAGTGTCTAGGACGGTTATTTTTTGTATTTCTTCACGAATGTTTCCCGAACCATCCCGGGCAAAATAGGTGACATCCTGTTCGCCAGATGGTGTACAGCTGAATTGATTTGGCACACTCCACATTGTGTCAATTCCGCAATCGTCAGTTCCACCAACAAACGGCAGTTGTAGGGGTACTGTCGCCTGACCCATACTATCCAGATAGATGGTTCCTGGTTGGCTGACCAGAATTGGCGCAATAGTATCCTGGACGATCAGCAGGGTTGAGTCTGAATATTGACAACTACTCGAGTCCGTGATCGTGACATGGTATGTACCAACCCCCAAATTACTGATAGTTGGTTGGTCTTGTCCGTCTGACCAGGCTATAGTATAGGGACCGGTGCCTCCATGAATGATCACCTCTACACTACCATCTGTCTGATCTATGCAAGATGGATCGGTCGTAGTAAATTCTAGTGTGAGAGAATCCGGTTCGGTAATCATAGTCGCCAGTATTTTTTCACAACCATTTTGATCAGTAATGGTGACATCATACATGCCTGCCGATAGTCCGGATGCCTCTGCGGTGGTTTGTCCATCGGACCACTTATACGTTACTGATTGTACATTGCTCACCACCGAGGCACTGCCGTCACTAGCTCCAAAACAACTGATGGAGCTTGTGTTTATAGTTGCCTCGAGGATGCATTCCATCCCCTGAACAGTAGTCAGCGCTATGGCCTCGCATTGATTGGCATCACTCACGGTTACGCTGTAGGTGCCGGAGGCAAGGTTTTGCAGCGTAGAGCCGGTGGAACCGGTATTCCACTGATAGCTATAGGGGCTCATGCCTCCACTTGCAGAGACCATAGCGGTACCGTCGGACGACATCGGTGCACTTTCATCCGTACTGGATATCGTTAGTTGAAGTTCTGTTGGCTCGTTAATCTGTATGTTTTCGATGGCTGTACAGTTCTGGTCATCGGTGACGGTTACTTGATAGCTTCCGGCAGCCAGATCGCTGATCGTCCGGGTTGATTTTCCATTAGACCAGGCATAGCGATAGGAGGCCGTACCTCCTGCTGCATTTGCCGTTGCACTTCCTGAGGCATCTCCATGACATAACGCGTCTTCTCCATTGATAGATACGGTGAGGGTTTCCGGTTCATCAATGGAAACAGAAGTGCTGGCTGTCATACTATTAACATCGGTAACCGTCACGCCGTAAGTGCCTGCCGACAATGCAGATGCTGTGGCATTTGTTGTTCCATTCGACCAGTTGTAGGTATAGGGAGGAGTACCTCCCGAAGGGTCAACGGTAGCCGATCCATTGTTGTCGCCATTGCAGGATACATTGACCTGATTACTGATTCCCGCTACCAGCGGAGTATTGCTTCCACTCAGAATAAAACTGGTATGATCAGAAATTGGCTTATCACCACTGGAACCACCATTTCCATTGGTCAGGTTTCCGGCATAATACATGGTAATCATCGCCCCATCCGGTCCATCCGGGGCCGTCCAGTCGAAATCCCAGCTGACCGTATTACCACTGAAGTTTTTGGCCCCACGATGCTCCAGGTATTGTCTTCCTCCCGAACTGCTGGTACCCACACTGGTGCCGCTCGTGGTAATATTTCCGGCATTGCTGTTATTAGAGCTAAAAACAGTGACTAACTGAAAGCCACCTCTTACCGGAGATCCCTGAGTAGCGGTTATTGTGATTGTGGCTGAGTAGGTTTCTCCGGCGTTGACCGTAGCCGGGATGCCTGATACTTCCAGGGTTCCGTCAAAAGCACCACTGGGAGAATGACAGCGCGTACAAAATTGGTCAAAAGGAGCGTTGGTATGGGCATTGGGGGGATTGGACGCATTACTGCCAAAAATAATCCAGGCAATAAATATTCCTGCGTATAGCGAAAGAATTCGGTATTTGGTTATCATTTTCTGTAGCAGAGTTTAACCCGCATTGTGCAATAGGATATCTACTGCGGAGCCTTAATACGGGTTTAGTAGCAATAAGGATACGAAGATAAAGTACTTAGATTTTTATTTCCGGTATATCAACTGGTAAAATCAAATACTGAGTGGGAATATTTCCTTTCTTAATCCGAAAAAAATAGGAGAGGGTCTTTGTTCAAAGAATCTCTCCTATACCTAAAATTTTATTTTGTGATTTTTTATTCTTAAAACTTAATCATATCCGGTAAGGTATTTGGTGTATAGGGCGCACCTGCTTTTTGTAATTCTGTTCTTAAAGGTTCAAGCTTTTCTTTGATCACATTATTAAGATTGCCAATGATTTCTCCGAATTGTTTTTTTGCCCTTTGGTAGAGATCGAGGTGTGTTTGAGTGGGCTGCGCTGTGGCATATTTTCCCTCATAATTTATCGAACCAATCATTCCTGCTACCGAAGGGGCTGCAGGAAGATCCAACTGAGAAGCCACCCGGTCTCCATAGAGATTTTTTTGAATATCGCGTAGTGCATTTTCGATCTCCACTACCTGACTCAGAAAGGGTTGTTCCTGTATTTCGGTTTGCATGATGGCCTGTCGTACATGTCTTAATTCATTATTTATATCGGAAATAATTCTGCGTGTACCACCGAGAGCACCTTGTAATTTGGCCACATCTTTTTTAAAGGATTCCATTTCCGGGTAATTTTTCACTGGCAAACTATATATGTTGAGTGACTCTACCTTAAAAGTTTTGGATTCATCTAATTTTTTCATTTCACCATCTTTCCATAAATACATCGTCACCATATATTCTCCGGGAGGAACGGAATAACCCTGATCACTTCCGGCAAAAGGATTATAAAAAGAAGAACGGGACAAATTAATAGGATCTTTTGAAGCATAGCGTAAATCCCAGGTAATCCGGTTTACTCCGGTTTTTGGTGCAGTGTCTAATTTTCGAACAATATTTCCATCCACATCGGTAATGACAAAAAACAACATCGGTTTTTCTTCTTTTATTTCTGCGGTCAGTTCATCATAGCTGGGATATTTAACATCTTTTCCATCCTTCTCCAATTTCTTTTGCTCTTCTTTGCGTTTGTCTTCCAGGGTCTCAATTTTATCCTTCACGTAAAAGGTAATCAATGCTTCCGGGCCCATATTATCGCCCTGATAAAAATCGTCTCCCTGAAAGGCTTTTCCCGGCAGACCATATGGAGTCGACCATTCCCAGGTTTTAGCATCCCTTACGGCCAGCAGTTTGGTATCTTGATCAAGGTCGGCATTCTTTAAACTACGTAGTACACTGTAATCATCCAGCACATAAAAACCCCTTCCGAATGAAGCCAAAACCAAATCATTCTCGCGCTCCTGGATAGCGATATCCCGGATCATGGTGGTGGGTAGACCAGCTTTCAGTTGCTTCCATTCCTGGCCTCCGTCGTTGCTAAAAAATAAACCAAATTCAGTACCTATAAACAGCAGATCGGCATCAATATGGTCTTCTTCGATCGCATATACTGAGCCTCGTTCCGGTAGGTTCGCATTTAAATTTATCCATGAGTTGCCTCCATCCGTTGTCTTGAAAACATAAGGTTTAAAATCCCCGTTTTTATGATTATTAAAGGCAACATAAAATACATTTTCGCTATGGTGTGATGCCAATACCTCATTGACATAAGTTCGTTCCGGGACTCCCGGGACTTCGATCTTCTTCCAGTTTTGACCACCATCAGTGGTTATTTGAATCAGCCCGTCATCGGTGCCTGCAATTAAGACATTTTCATTAACCGGAGATTCACTAAAAGCGACCACGGCACCGTACTGTGAAGTGGATCCGTTCTTTGCCACGGCATCGATACTCCACACCCTACCCATTACTTTTAATTCATTTCTATTTATTTGTCGGGAAAGGTCTTCACTAATGACCTGCCAACTATTACCCCGGTCATCGGATCGGAATACCTTGTTGGCGGCAAAATAGAGTCTTCCTTCCTGATGGCTGCTTACCTCAAGCGGAGCATCCCAATTCCAGATATAGTCATCTTCTCCTTCCCGGGGCTTTGGTTGAATACCAACCTCTTCGCCACTCAGTCGATCATAACGGGCCAGGTTGCCATACTGCGATTGGGCATAAACAATGTTGGGGTTGAAAGGGTCGATTTGCGATTCGAATCCATCACCGCCGTGGGTAATAAACCATTCATCATTGGATATGCCATTGCTGCTTAGCGTACGGGAAGGGCCACCCAGACTAAAATTGTCCTGGGTGCCACCATATACATAGTAAAATGGCTCCGAATTATCGACGGCAACTTTATAAAACTGAGTTACCGGCAGGTTAGCTTTAAAATTCCAGGATTGAGCGTGATCCCACGTCTCATAGATACCTCCGTCACATCCCACCAAAAAATGATCTGTGTCATGGGAGTCAATCCAGATGCAATGATTGTCGACGTGCTTGGTGTCCTCACCGACATTCTTGAAAGTTTTTCCTCCATCTACAGAATATTGTAGCCAGGTATCCATGGCAAAGATCTTGTCCGGATCGTTCGGATCAGCGACAATCTCCTGATAATAGTTACCACTGGAACTATAACCACCTCTTTTTTCCCATGATGCACCCCGGTTCGTACTTCGATAAAATCCACCCTTATCATCAGCAGCTTCCACTATGGCATAAATTATTTCCGGGTCGGCAGGAGAAATGCTTAGACCGATACGTCCCAGATCCACGGATGGTAGGCCCTTGTTCGCTTTTGCCCAGGTCTCTCCGCCATCGGTAGACTTATATAATCCGGATCCCGGACCCCCTCCGATATAGGTGAACACATGGCGTCTACGCTGTAAAGCGGAAGCGTATAAAATGTCCGGATTTCGGGGGTCCATTACGACTTCATTGACTCCGGTGTGTTCGTCGATCGTCAAAACGGCTGTCCAGGTTTTTCCACCGTCGATCGACTTGTAAACCCCACGTTCACCTCCATCACTCCATAGCGGTCCAATAGCAGCCACGAAAATGATGTTGCTGTTTTCCGGATGAACGATGATCGATCCGATATGCTCAGAGTTCTTCAGTCCCATATTGGTCCAGCTGGCACCACCATCTTCCGATTTATATACTCCATCACCATAGTTGACGCTACGTTGGTTATTGTTTTCTCCGGTACCTACCCAAACGACATTGGGATTGCCGGGGTCAAGCGTGACGCAGCCAATAGAAAAACTACCCTGACTATCAAAAATCGGTTTATACGTCGTTCCGGCATTTTCCGTTTTCCACACGCCGCCGGCAGAAGTGGCCACGTAATAGGTTTTAGGATTCTTTGGGTCCATGGCAAAATCGGATA
>JAGQWV010000264.1 GCA_020437045.1 Saprospiraceae bacterium
ATGATGATGATCGTATTCTTGAAGTTGGCAATCCTGCCTTTATTGTCTGTCAATCGTCCATCATCAAGTACCTGGAGTAGAATATTGAAAACATCGGGATGCGCTTTTTCTATTTCGTCCAGAAGCACCACAGAATATGGTTTTCGTCGCACCGCCTCCGTCAGCTGACCACCTTCGTCATACCCCACATATCCGGGAGGTGCACCTACAAGCCGGCTCACTGAATGTCGTTCCTGATATTCGCTCATATCGATGCGAGTCAACATATTTTCATCGTCGAATAGAAATTCAGCAAGTGCTTTCGCTAACTCGGTTTTACCAACACCAGTGGTCCCAAGAAATAGAAAAGATCCAATAGGCCGCTTTTCATCACCCAGTCCGGTTCGGTTTCTCCGGATGGCATCAGCAACAGCCGAAACCGCTTCATCCTGACCTACAACTCTTTTGTGGATTTCATCTTCCAGATTTAGCAACTTCTCGCGCTCACTTTGCATCATCCGGGTTACGGGTATTCCGGTCCACTTACTGACAATTTCGGCAATATCTTCCGCATCAACTTCTTCTTTGACCAGTTGTCCTCCTTTCTCTTGGATTCCAATCAACTGATTATTGTAGTCATTAAGTCGGGCTTCTGCCTGAGGTATTTTTCCGTACTGTATTTCCGCTACTTCACTAAACTTGCCTTCACGTTCTAATTGCCGGGCTTTGACTTTAAACTCTTCAATTTCCGACTTTGCTTTCTGAATACCCAGCACAATTTGCCTTTCGCTTTCCCATTGTGCTTTCAACTCATTTCTTTTTTCCTCGAGATTGGCTAATTCTTCATTGACCCTTGCGATCTGGGTCTTGTCTTTTTCCCTTTTCATCGCCTCTCGCTCAATTTCGAGCTGTCTGATTTTTCTTTCTGCCTCATCCAATTCTTCAGGCATGCTGTTCATCTCTAAGCGGAGCCTGGCGGCAGCCTCGTCGACAAGGTCAATCGCCTTGTCAGGAAGAAAGCGGTCAGTAATGTAACGGTGACTCAGTTGTACTGAGGCCACTATAGCCTCATCTTTAATATTGATCTTATGGTGGGTCTCATATCTTTCTTTGAGACCACGCAAAATACTTATCGCGTCCTCCACACTCGGCTCATCTACCATCACAACCTGAAATCTTCGTTCCAGAGCTTTATCTTTCTCAAAATATTTTTGGTATTCACTGAGCGTTGTAGCTCCAATGGCTCGAAGGTCTCCTCTGGCAAGAGCAGGCTTCAGAATATTTGCCGCATCCATTGCTCCTTGACCACCACCAGCACCGACAAGGGTGTGGATCTCATCAATGAATAGGATTACCTCTCCTTCTGCATCCGTGACTTCTTTGACTACGGATTTAAGTCGCTCTTCAAATTCCCCTTTATACTTAGCTCCGGCAATTAGGGCACCCATATCCAGAGAATATATCTTCTTGTCTAATAAATCATCGGGTACATCACCGTTGACTATCCGGTGGGCCAGTCCCTCGATAATCGCTGTTTTTCCGACTCCTGGTTCACCAATAAGAATTGGATTGTTTTTGGTACGCCGGGCCAGTATATGCAATACTCTCCGTATTTCCTCTTCCCGGCCGATCACCGGATCAAGTTTTCCACTTCGAGCCCGTTCATTCAAAGGAACAGCATACTTCTCCAATGCCTGGTAATTGTCTTCAGCACTGTGGCTGGTGACTTTTGATCCCTTACGTAAATCCTGGATGGCCATGATCAGGTCTTTTTTATTCAGACCTTGATCGCGTAATAACTGACCAATATTATCCTTGGTTTCCACCAAAGCAATAAGTAATAATTCAATCGATACATATTCATCACCAAATTCCTTCATCAGCGCATTAGCTTTTTGCAAAACGCCGTTCACCTCCCGGGTGAGGTATGGTGTTCCTCCGGAAACGGTAGGTTGCGAAGTCAGAATCTTGTCCAATCCCTGCTCAATCGTGTTGATGTTCGCTCCAGCTTTCTTGACGAGAAAGGGAGTTACATTTTCATCAACCAATAAAATGCCTTTCAATAAGTGAGCGGTATCGATCGCTTGATGTTGCATTTCCGACGCTACCTGCTGTGCCTGTTGAAGGGCTTCTTGTGATTTTATAGTTAATTGATTCATTTTGTCTATTTAGGTTTGCACTAATCTCATTGCATATATATCAAGCTGAATACCAATGTGTTATTTAAGCCATTTGGGCAGGAAATGCCCTATTTTGAGAGACAATGTGGCCGGGAGTTTTGTTCGGCACTGCCAAAATGACTGATTCCTGATAAAGTAAGTTCTTTTTCCCGATAGGAAAAAGCGATTATTGATGGTCAGATACCAAATGTTTCCAGGTATTTCCGTAGGGCAGAAAGCTGTCGCTCA
>JAGQWV010000265.1 GCA_020437045.1 Saprospiraceae bacterium
TTCAGGATAGGTTTGAAGTGCGTTGGGCTTTGCCCTAGGATACTCAAATGAAAAAAGGAGAAGCAGATGCCGTCCTAATTGTAAATACCTATGCATATCTCCAAAACCGGGTTGCTTATTTTTCCAATCTGCAGCAAGTATTGAAACCCAATAGTGAGATCGTCATCATCGAATTTAAGTTAAAGAATATTCCTAACGGGCCTCCCGAAGAAGAAAAGGTCCCCATTTCGACTGTCGAAGCTGAATTAAAATCTGCAGGGTTTAAAGATATAGATGTCGATGATCAGACGCTCGATTACCAATATATCGTGACCGCCAGATCGTGATTTGACCTTCAGTGTTTCGATTTTCCGGCTAATTTTTTCAGTTGTTCAAACAAAGGATTGTTGCACGCTTACAGTTTTTTATATTTACGGTTTATATCGTTTTAGCTATCAAAGTATAATGGCAGTAGATGTACTCCTGGGCCTTCAGTGGGGAGATGAAGGGAAAGGTAAAATTGTTGATTTTCTCGCGCCTCAATATCAGATTATCTGTCGATTTCAAGGAGGTCCTAATGCCGGGCACACATTGAAGTTTGGAGGAAAAAAACATGTTCTTCACACGATTCCTTCCGGAATATTCAGACCAGATCTTATCAATGTAATTGGCAATGGTGTTGTGATTGATCCGGTGACGTTGGCACGGGAGCTAGATGCTGTCAAAGCGGCCGGAGTAGTCATTGATCAAAATTTGCTGGTAGCCCGTAAAGCCCATTTGATTCTACCCTCGCATCGCTTGCTTGACCAGGCCTCTGAGGCGCATAAAGGGAAATCTAAGATAGGTTCTACCCTTCGTGGAATTGGCCCAACCTATATGGATAAGACCGGTCGTAATGGATTACGGGTAGGAGATGTATCATCTTCCGATTTTAAATCGAAATATCAGGCACTCAAAGAAAAACATTTGGGACTACTGCAGATCTATCCTGAACAGGAGTTTGATCTGGAGAAAGAAGAAGCCGTTTGGATGGAAGCATTGGAGCAATTGCGCTCTTTGCCCCAGATCGATGGCGAATATTACATTAATCAGGCGCTGGCCGAAGGAAAAAAAGTGCTGGCCGAGGGTGCCCAGGGTAGCATGCTAGACATCGACTTCGGCACATACCCTTTTGTCACATCATCCAATACGATCACTGCAGGAGCTTGTACGGGGTTGGGTATTTCTCCTGGTCAAATAGGAGAGGTAATTGGAATTACCAAAGCATATTGTACCCGGGTCGGAAGTGGACCCTTTCCTTCCGAACTTTTTGATGAGGATGGTCGCAGACTGGCTGAAATTGGGATGGAATTTGGTGCTACCACGGGTAGGCCAAGACGTTGTGGATGGCTGGATGTGCCTCAGTTAAAGTACACCATTATGATCAATGGTGTGACTCAATTAGTCATGACCAAAATTGACGTACTGGATAGCTTTGAGCAAATCAAAATTGCTGATGCTTACGAAATCGATGGTTTAAAGACCACCCAACTACCTTTTGACTTATGTGATAACGAGATCACCCCATCCTGGAAAAAATATTCCGGGTGGCATGAGAGTCTCGACAGTGTTTCTTCTTATGAAGAACTACCGGTTCTGGCCCGTGAATATATTGAAGATCTGGAACAACAGTTAGGAGTCAATTTTAGTATGATTAGCACCGGCCCTGAGCGGTCCAAGCTACTTGTGCGTTGACGTAGTTTTTTATTGGTGTTTGTTTGATCGCTTGTATTCGCAGTCACCCTGGCAATGACCATATAAATTCAGGGCATGATCGGTGACCTCAAATTTGAGAATTTCTCCCATTGTATCTTTGATTTGTTGAATTCGGGGATCGCAAAATTCTAACACTTTTCCGCAATCCTTACATATCAGATGATCATGCTGCTTATACCCATGTGACTTCTCGTATTGGGCCAGGTTCTTACCAAATTGGTGCTTTTTAATCAAATCGCAGGTTACCAGGAGTTCGAGTGTATTGTATACTGTAGCCCGGCTGACCCGATAATTCTGGTTTTTCATATGGATATATAGTGCTTCTGCATCGAAATGGTCTGTTCGACTATATATCTCTTCCAGAATCGCATACCTTTCCGGAGTCTTACGAAGGCTCTGATTTTCGAGGTGTCTGGAAAAAATATCCTTGACTTCTCTGATTATGACATTTTTATGTTGATCATTCATCCGTTTGATCAATTCTCGTTACCGTTGAGACGCCTTTAAGGGATTTTAATGCCCTGATGGCTAGATTCAACTGATTCGTATTCGCTACGATAAGGCTGATTTTTCCTTCGTAATATCCTTCATCCCCAGCCATGGAAAAAGATCGGATATTCATGCCTAATTTTGAGCTTATCTCCCCGGTCACCCTTTCGATTACTCCGGGTCCGTCATCAATACCGGTGATGACCAGATTGGCAATAAACTCTGATGAAGTTTGATTGGACCATTCTGCATTTAAGGTGCGATAACCAAAATTGGTCATCATATTTTCAGCATTGGGACATGCTGTCCGGTGGATTTTGACTCCTGTATTGGTGCCAACAAAAGCAAAAATATCGTCACCCATCACGGGATTGCAGCAAGAGGCAAATGAATAATCGTATTGTTCTCCTGGCTCACCATTGATAGTGATCAGATTTTTACTTACAGCTTTAGCTTTTCGCGGTCGCTTGGGTGCCGGAGCTTCGATGACCGGTTCTTCCTGAATTTTGCTCTTGGGCGAATCAAACATAATCCGACCGTGCTCGATCCGGTATTCCCTGAGGTCACTGAGATTTATGTATCCATTATAGATGGAAGCAAACAAATCCATGCGGTTCTTAAAACCATAGTGTTTGGCAATGTTGTCGGCATTGATATCCAGGTCAAGTTTCAGATGGCTGAGTTTTCGTTCCAGCATCTCTTTACCCATATCAGCCAGCTTGCGAAGATCTTCCCTGAGGGCTGATTTGATTTTCGATTTAGCCCGACCGGTGACAACCATCTTGAGCCAATCCTCATTGGGCTTTTGGTTTTTACTGGTTGTTACCTGTACCTGGTCTCCATTTTCTAGTTCGTACCCCATGGGTACCAATCGGTTATTGACTTTGATGGCGGTGCAGTGATACCCCACATCCGTGTGAATACTGAAAGCAAAATCAAGGGCGGTTGCTCCTTTGGGTAAAATTTTCATGTCCCCCTTGGGAGTGTAGACAAAGACCTCTTCATTAAAGAGGTTACTTTTGAAATCTGTGACAAACTCAAGGGCATCTTTATCCACGTCTTCCATCAGATCGCGAATATTGTCCAGCCATGCGTCATAAAGGTCTTGCTGGTTCTTGATCTCCTTATATTTCCAATGCGCAGCAAAACCCCGCTCGGCAATTTCATCCATGCGCTCACTACGAATCTGCACTTCTACATAACGGCCTTTAGGCCCAATCACCGTGGTATGCAGCGATTCATAGCCATTTGACTTTGGCGTGGTTATCCAATCTTTCAGTCTCTCCGGAATCGGGGTATGGACATCAGTCACGATAGAATAAACCTGCCAACAAATGGGTTTTTCCTTCTCCCTGGCTACATCGACAATAATCCTGACGGCAAACAAATCATAGATTTCCTCAAAAGGGACATTTTTCTTTTTGATCTTGTTGTAGATCGAAGAGATCGATTTAGGGCGTCCATGAATGCGATATTTGATCTTGAGCTCATCAAGTTTTTCCCTTAGAGGATCAATAAACTCATTGATATAAGCATTCCGTTGTCGTTTGGTGTCTTGTAACTTACGGGCGATCTCATCATATTGATCCCGCTCCGTGATCTTCATGCAAAGATCCTGAAATTCTGTTTTAAGATTATACAGACCCAGTCGGTGTGCCAGTGGAGCATAGATATAGCTGGTTTCTGCTGCGATACGGAGTTGCTTATGCTTCGGCATCGCTCCGATGGTTCGCATATTGTGCACCCGGTCTGCCATTTTGATTAACACTACACGCACATCGTATACTAGTGTACTGAGTACTTTCTTAAAGTTTTCTGCCTGGGCAGTGTTCGGGTTGAAGTCTCTTTTTAATTTGGTCAGACCATCGACAATATTGGCAATCTTGTCTCCAAAACGCTCCCGGATATCAACCAGGGTCACGGAGGTGTCTTCTACTACATCATGTAATAAGGCAGCGACAATCGCCGTTGGACCAAGGCCTATCTCTTCAGCACAAATTCTTGCTACTTCAATAGGGTGCAAGATATATGGCTCTCCCGATTTTCTCCTTTGTTCATGGTGCGCTTCTACAGCAATCTCGTAAGCTTTCCGGATATTCTTGCGATCGGTCTCGTCAATATTTACTTTGATAGACTTTAAAAGTTTCCGGTAAGCTGATTGGATCAGCTTGCGATCGTCTATAGTATCTTGTGCTACCGGAGGCATAAATTTTCCTTTCTATTCGAGTAAAAAACAATAATTGTACCTGTATAGTTCTATCCTAACATATTGATAACAAATCTAATAGAAATTTAGCTGCTACCTGTTCACAAAAATCATTTGAACAAACATAATCTTTTTTAGAAGATAGCAATATGACCTGGATCATTAGTCAGTTTACGGGGTATGTAATAGATTTAAAAAATCAATGTTGCAGTGAAATGGGCCGGTATATGGGCTGGTGGTAGAAAATCTATTGATAGTTCAGGTTAAAATCAAAAACGTTTTATCTTTGCGGGCACGTTCAGAATTTTCACTGCGGGTGTGGTGGAATTGGTAGAC
>JAGQWV010000266.1 GCA_020437045.1 Saprospiraceae bacterium
GTCATGGCTTATTTTAGCGTTAGTCATTTTATTCGATCACCTCAATCTGGATTACGCAGGCTTTATGGATCAGATACCCACGGATATTGATTTGCTTTTTGCTGATCAACATGAGACAATAAATAAGTAATATTGAAAATGGCTACGGCATCGAAGGGAAATAACCTGGACGGAATTTCAATCCGACCCAGCATGCAATTTCTTTTGACCAGATCTGATGCGTCCAGAAATATCGGATGCAGTCTGGGTTTGACCTATGAGTATTTTCAATATTAGGAGAAGGTACCAGCTATTTTCCTACACGAAATGGACAGGTCAGTCTGATGGCGTACTCTGGTATTCAGGTCGGGAGATACTCCTTTATGCCAGGGGTCAGAGTAGCGTCTACAGAAGTAATCTGTTCCAGGACTATGGAGTGGTGAGTTTTTTGTCTCGGTTGGGTCTGGGATTTGCCTCAGGCGAAACTTATTTCAATATTAATCCGGATCTTCTCGAAAAATCAGTACGTACTGATTTGAGTGTCGGCTATTTTCTACTAGCTGGTTATAGCCTGTTTTTATTTTGATTAGGAGATATTTAAGCTCGTATTGCTTCTTTACGCAGCTAGTGAATTTAACATTTTGTATTTTTCATTACCAAATATTTTTCTTCCGAATAGGTGTTAAAGTGTCTGGCGTAGAATATACTTGTTTCAAACATATGGACTGAAGAATATAATTTTGTTCGTTACAGATTTCCTCGGTCTGACTGATCACAAATACCTGAATTTCTTCATTGTACCCGCGAGCAGGGTCTGTTAAATTAGTAGGGATCTAAAAGTTGATTGTTTACTAAAAATGTCTCAGATATGGTTTTACTTTCCCTATTGGCCCTGACGTTTCTTACTCGCTCCGAAAATCCTGGATGGTTACGCTTTGATCGTATTCCAAGTTGGATTCCAGTAATCAAGACTAGCATCCGGCAAAGACAGCAAACTACTGATCGAGATATTTATGGTATTTAGTAGATCACTTGTTCATGAGTCCCATTCTCAGGGATACTGAAATTAAAGTCGTCGATTATCATTTTGGGAGTTCGTACATTGGATCATTTATTTACCTATCCCTTGATTAATCTCCTCATTTCCACTATAATGTTTTCCGCTGGTTTGTTTCTCAAGTATTTGCCAGATTTAATCGGGGACAAGAAAAATACAGACAAATAATATCCGGACTCAAAATATTTAAAAAGAAAAAGAGTGAATTAATTACATCTCGTCGAAATAGCAGTTCTTGATTAATTCTACGTTATGGTGTGGAAATTGGGACGTTTTTTAAATGACCCGTTTCCCACCATTTTTTTTCGATCAAAATTTATTTGGAAAATGAACGAAGAGGTGTCTAATGGTTTTTCAGACAGATGGCGATTCAGTATGAAGTCCTCACGGTTTAATTTTAAGTGGAACACCGATTGTTACATTCGATTTCGCTCTTCCTGTGAACCGGTGACCCGGTTACGTTTTCCTTTTAGCTTTTGATTGCCGAAAGAAAATGAATAAGTAAGTCGATAGACTCGCTCGGACCAATTGTTGTTACCAAAAGTGCGTACATCCAATGCCGGCTGATCATATTCCCAATGGAGATTTCCACTGGTATTGGTTAGATCCTGGATACTTAGACCAAGCGTACTTCCTCTGGCAAATTTCTTTTGTATCCCCAGATTAATGTAGTATTTTAAAGTATGTACCTGGTCACCGGATAAAAAGGGACTTAGGTATCGTGCATCGATATTCGCTGTCCAATCATTTCCTAAGTGAAAAGAACTATTATGTTGGACGGTACAGCCGTAAAGGTCTTTATCAAAAGGTATTTCTCTGTTCTTACTGTCTTTAACAAAAGTATAGGATCCACTGAGGTTCCAGGTCGTTTCCCACCAACTATTAATCTTTAGGGGAAATCCGACGGATAATAATGCCATATCCATCCGGTCAAAATTTGTAGGGATGCTCGTCTGCAGGTCATGTTCTTTGTCCACAGAGTTGTAAAATGCAATCGGATCTTTCGTACGGTTAATCTCGATGGAAGCGACTAATGACCGTATCTGATAACCCAGACGGATCGCATTGGTAAATGAGGGTCGGATCTGTGTATTGGAAGTAGCAAACAAACTGGGGTCCAGCAATGCATAGTATCCGGCGATTTGCCAGTAGGTCGCCCGGTTGGTGCGCCGGTTGAACGAGAGATTAACGGAGCGGAGGGAGTCTATTTTATGACTAACCCGGAGTACCGGAAACACATTATTATATTCGACAGATAAGTCATTTTCATTGATGAGGGAGTTGAGTTGATATTGGTAGTTTTCATAGCGTAAGCCTACTTCTCCCTCCCAGGATTTATTTATCTGATGTTGTAGCGAAAAGTAAGTGGCCAGGATCTGTTCGTCAAGATCATCATCACGCTCAAAGAATTCGAGATTGTCTGATTGACCCTGACTAATCTGGTGAATATTCGAAATGGTACTGGATTGATTGAACGATCCCTTGGCCCCTAATTGCAATTTTAATCCATTTTGAGCATTCCAGGTATAATCTGATTTTAAAGTATAAATGATAAAATCGGAATTTCGTTGGGCCTCGAATCCATTGCTTTCTGTACCATTTTCCCGGAGATTAGTACTATTTTCGGTGGTTAGCGCCACCCGGTCAAGGTCCAAATTGAGGTGGCTCCGCTCGGATATTTTGGTGAAAAAATTGAGGTTCTGAAAATTGCTTACCTGGGGATTTTTTCCCCCGATGAGGAAAGAAGATTTTCTAATTAATTCATTATTTAGATATCCTTGCGATTGACTGGTAAAGTTTTCGCCATTCATGGTGCCGGCATTGTATCCGGCCAGAATGCCCATGGTGGTTCGATCATTGATGTCGTAATCCAGACCTCCAGTCCAATTGAGGGTACGGTTGATCGGATCGGTAAATACTACAGAATTTTCAAAATAATATTCATTTCCCTTATACGTGTATTCCCGGAAATGGTTGATTTCTGTCATAGGAGAACGCCGGTGAGTGAGCGTCAGACTGCTATAAATATTAAAGGCATTTTTTCGGTGATTGATATTGACGGTAGCATTTGCCTTCTCCCTTTGACCATAACCCACGCCAATAGTTGCATTACCATTGGTACCGACCAGATTATTTTCTTTCAAAACGATATGGATAATTCCCGATGCATTTTCCGCATCATATTTTGCACCTGGTTGATGTATGATTTCGATCTTCTCAATATTTTCTGCCTGCATGCCCTCCAGTTGTTTAATCAGGACGTCGCGTGGTATGCGGGACAGGCGATTATTGATCATCACCATTACTTCACCCTTTCCATTTAGGGTAATGCTGTTGGTATTTTCCTGCACAATGACACCTGGAGCTTTTTGTAAAACCTGGAGAGCATTATCCCCACGCATCGATGCTATGGCGCCTACATTAAAGATCAGCCGGTCACTTTTTTGCTCAAAGGGTAGCTTCTGGCTAGTGACCACGATCTCATCCAAAGTTGCAATATTCGATTTCATGGTAAAGGAAAAGTTGTCTTCACCTTCTCCTATATGCTTAAATTGATCTTTATATCCGATCGCTGAAACCTTTAGGAGCTTCCGTGAATCACGAGGTATCGAAATCGTAAAGTTTCCGTTTTCGTCGGAGGTTGTTCCGGATATTAATGCAGAATCAGCTGGCTCAAGTACCATGACATTAGCGTAAATGACCGCCTCGTTTTGTTCATTAAAGATGCTTCCCGTGATTTCATTCTGAGCAGAAACTCCAGTAACTGTCACTACTATAAATAAATAAAGGATGATTTTCATAATGATGATCTTAGGTTTCAGATTTCTTCTTGCGATAACGCAATCAGTAAAGTGTTGACCAAAGTTCTCTATTGATATAGATTCAAACTAGCACTATCGTTGCAATCAATGGTACTATCGTTGTTTTTTGAATACATAAGATCGCTAAATGTCGACCTTGGTACGTAATTATTTAGTTTAATCTATAGCCCTTTCGAGGTCTAAATAATTCATGCCTTCCAGTATTTTGGTTCGGTGGTATTGGAGTATTTCTGTAACTTATCGGCGTCCAATTATTTACTGTCAATAAAAATATCATGAAGCCAACTACAACTTCCCGTCGTGGGGTATTACGTTCATTAGGTCTGGGTGCAGCGGCAGCGGCAACTCCTTTTATCAGTCAGGCAAGAAGTGAGGAGAAAGAAAGATTTAACCGGGCTACGGCCGGTCTTCCTCCCCTGAAAGTCACTAAGGTTAAGGCGATTGCCACTTGTCCTCATGGTATTGAATTAATCGTGGTGAAGGTAGAAACCAGCGAGCCGGGATTATATGGATTGGGATGTGCCACCTTCCGGCAACGGGCACATGCTGTGGTGGCGGCTATAGATAAATATCTGAATGATTTCTGTGTGGGCAGAGATGTCGACAATATAGAGGATATGTGGCAGGCTACCTATCAAAGTTCATATTGGCGAAATGGACCGGTATTAAATAACGCGCTGAGTGGTCTGGATCAGGCGCTCTGGGATATAAAAGGTAAAAGAGCCAATATGCCGGTCTATCAGCTCTTGGGTGGAAAATGTCGATTTGGAGTAGATTGTTACGCTCATGCTTCGGGCAATTCTCCTAAAGAAGTGGCTGATAATGTCACCAAATTCATGGAACAGGGATTTAGGCATGTTCGCATCCAGATGGGTGGATATGGAGCGACCCAATTACTGGGAGCATATGGTTATTCCGGTGAAGCCCCGGAACCAGATTTTAAAAAGGCTGGATTTGGAATGGAGAATGATAATTTTATGGATCCGCTTGTCTATGCTAAAAGTGTCGTTGACATTTTTGAGAACACGCGAAAACAATGTGGCGAACAAGTAGAATTACTGCATGATATTCATGAGCGGGTACAACCCCTGGATGCTATCAACCTCATAAAGAATTTGGAAGAATATCGACCGTTTTTTATTGAAGATCCATTTTCACCGGAGAATAACCGGTATTTTAAATTACTGCGTCAGCACACGACAGTTCCTATTGCAATGGGTGAGCTCTTTAACAGTCCTCATGAATGGGTTGATCCGATGAAAGAACAATTGTTTGATTTTATAAGGATTCATATAAGTCAGGCAGGTGGCATCACACCGGCACTGAAGGTTGCGAGATTAGGAGAGTTCTTTAATGTTCGCACCGCCTGGCATGGTCCTGGAGATGTGTCACCGGTAGGACATGCAGCAAATGCACATATTGATTTCGCTATCTGGAATTTTGGTATTCAGGAGTCTGTTCACTTTTCGGAAACACTTCAGGAAATATTCCCGGGATGTCCCTATGTTGAAAAAGGATATATGTACGTCAACGATGCACCGGGATTAGGGGTGGACGTCAACGAAAAAGAAGCTGCGAAGTATCCGTTGCCTGATACTCAGCTAAACAACTGGACACAGGTTCGTAAAAAAGATGGTACGATCATTCGGCCTTAGATCAATGGAATATATTTTTAGTGTGGGCGAATGAGCGTGAATGCATTCACTGAACAGAAGGAGGGTGTCATCCAGTTTAAGGGGTTGTAATAAATAATTTTTCACCTTAACTGTTTCAAAATGAAAAATCCTCTTAAAACAATTCTACTGATCATCGGTATTGGGCTCATTGGGTACGGCATCTATCTGATCGTAACCCCTGATGTGCAGGCCGATATTCTTGGGGTTGAAATTACTGCTAATGATAATAAAGTGAGCAGTGAGTCTATCTTGCTGATTGCACTGGGGCTCCTGGCCATCGCGGTTCCCCGGTTTATTAAATAGCGTTAAATCAGGTCGATTGATACTGTCTGATGTAATATAGTTGGCATTTTTGCAAAAAAAATGGAATAATCTTAGCATGAATAGTAGGGATTGTCTACATTTGCTCCACTATTTGAAAAAATGAAGAAGACATTTAGCCAGTATTATTTTTTCTTTTTTTATGGTTGTCCATAAGAGGGACCTGGCTTGTCATGATGATAAATAAAATATGGGTCCCTTGGAGGACCCTTTTTTTTTATGGATACTAAAAAAACAAGAAGAGTTGCGATACAGGGATATCCCGGGGCGTTTCATGAAATAGCGGCCAGATTATATTACAGTGATGGCATTCCTATAGAAATTATCCCGGCAGATACCTTTGAAGAAGTAGTATCGTTGGTGGAGAATAATGCCGGAGCTGATATCGGAATGATGGCCATTGAAAATTCGATTGCCGGCAGCTTGATGTACAACTATAATCTGATCAATCGTTCGTCACTGCAAATTAGTGGTGAGGTCTATCTTCGGATTAAGCAAAATTTAATGGTCTTGCCGGGTAGTTCGATTACCGATCTGGACGAAGTGCATTCCCACTACATGGCTATTGCTCAATGCAAGGAATTCTTCAAAGCACACCCACATATAAAATTGGTGGAATCAAAAGATACTGCCGAAAGTGCGCGATATATCGCCGAAAATAGATTGCAGCGGACTGGAGCGATTGCCAGTACATTGGCGGCCGAAATGTACGGTCTGGATTTAATCAATGAGAGTATAGAAACCAATAAACTGAATTATACGCGTTTCATTGTCTTGGAGCATTTTATGAATGTCCCTCATGATGATGGCTTTAATAAAGTGAGTGTCTCATTTGCCGTCAGTCACCAAACCGGTAGCCTTTATAAAGCACTCAAAGTGTTGAATGATCTGAACGCAAACATGACAAAGATTCAGTCGACACCCATTGCGGGAAGACCCTGGGAATATCTATTTTTTGTCGATTTTCTATTGGACGATACCAGTAAGTTTGGCAATGTGATTCAAGGGCTGTCGGAGACCACACTGGGATTAAAGATTTTGGGAAAATATAAAGCAGGTGCCCACTATGAAGATTAAGTTGGCAGATCGGGTAGGACAGGTGGAGGAATATTATTTCTCTAGAAAGCTACGACAGATTGCTGAAATGAGAGCAGCAGGAATGGATGTCCTGAATTTGGGAATCGGTAGTCCTGATCTCAAGCCTTCGCAGGCGGTGATTAATCGCCTGAGTCAGGAGGCCCAGAATGAAGACTATCATGGTTATCA
>JAGQWV010000267.1 GCA_020437045.1 Saprospiraceae bacterium
GATTTTCTATTACGAGCCAAAATGCTTGCAAAATAAGGTACTTCAGGCAATTTTGCCTCATACCTAATGGTGACTACGATTGCGAGGCAAAATCACCATGAAGAGCCTGATTTTACCCGCTTGTCAAAGTCTTGTACGGCGGGCAGGTTGGTTTTTTCACTCTCGCCGACGATCGATGTCGGGACGGGCATGACGAAACCCAACAGATAATCCTGGTTTATAAAAAAATTTCCGCTGAAGGACACGCTATCACCCCCGTCAAGACTTTATTGATCGGAGAAAAGCAATCCCTGGTTCTAGCTGGTCAATTGCATCTCCTGTTCCACTTCGGTACCGTATTTTTTAACCAGACCCGGAATTTTGTCCAGGACTTCAGTGGTGGTTCGGAAATTGACAATACACATGCGCAAAAGAAATCTACCTTGATCGATCGCATTGGAAAGGAATAACTCCTGCGAATGGTTGAGTCGGGACAGTAGTGTCTGGTTGAGTTTATTCAGATAATTTAATGTATGCTCATCATCCCGGTCTTTCAAATGCAAGGGGACATAGCGAAAAGTGGTGATACTCAAATAGTTGGAAACAACTTCTAATGCTGGATCTGCATCAAACAATTGATAGGCATAGGATGCCAGGGCAATGTCTTCCCGGATAAGTTGTCGATAACCGTTTATACCCAGATGCTGCAGGGATAGCCAAACTTTTAAGGCCCGAAATCCCCGGGAATTTTGCAGTCCGTAGTCTACAAAGTTGACTTCGGTATTACTGAATTGATAGTATGGCGGATGATAGGAAAATGCATCGGTCAGATATTGAGCATTTTTAACCAGTGTACAACCGACTTCTAACGGTGCATATAGCCATTTATGCGGATCAACAGCAATAGAATCGGCCATGGCAAAGCCGGCAAACTGATCCTGAAGTTCCGGTAATGAGGCAGCAAATCCGCCATATGCGCCATCAATATGAAACCATAATCGATGTTTTTGCGATATTTTGTAAATCTCAGCCAGTGGATCTAAAACACCCATACTCACCGATCCTGCTGTGCCAATGATCATAATCGGATTTTTGTTATTGCGCAGGTCTTCTTTTATCGTCTGATCTAATTCTTCGAGGTTCATTTGGCGATGCTCATCGGTGCCGATCCACCGGATTTGATCGGTACCGAGCCCGAATAGATCCATCGCTTTCTGAATCCAGGTATGCGTTTCCCGGGAGGTATAGACCACCGGCGATTTGTCCGTATTAATCAATCCGGTTGACCGGATATCTAAACCGAGCTTTGCACGCATGCCGGCGACAAAGCCCACAAAGTTGGCCATATTGCCACCACTGACCATGATGCCTGCGTCAGAAGGATATCCGATAAACTCAGCAATCCACTGGATAGCCTGGCGCTCCATTTGTGTGGCAGCTGGTGATAGGGTTGATGCTCCTACATTAGGATTTACCGCCGCCGCCAGCATATCCGCGAGAACTCCTAAAGGTGCCGGCGAAGAAGTAATGTATCCCATGAAACCGGGGTGTCCATTATATAATGAATTTGTAGTCAGGAATTCGGTGGTTCCCTCTATCAAGGTTTGCAGTGGCTGACCATCCTCCCCAAACTGCGCTTTTTGCTGGAGTAGATTAGCAATCTCTTCACCACTTTTTATTGTGGTTAAGGGCCGGGTATCCATTTCTTCAAAAAGTGCGGCGATTTGATCTACCAGCCAGTATCCTGCCTTTTTAAACTCAGCCGAGTTTACGTTGATATTTGTAGATCTACGCCTTAACTTTTTGGAATTATTTTCTTCCATATTGATTCGCAATGATTTAGCATAATCCATCAAATAAGTCTACCTCCAGCTTGCGCCCTCCATTAACCATACTAAAGGCACGATGAAATTCCTGGGAGCTCCAAAGTTGAAGATGTTCAGCCTCCGAAAGGGTCTTTAACCGGTCGTATATGGCTATTTGGGTCTGATGACATTGAATTGCATTCCACCACGTTTGCCAAAATGAAGCGGTTTCAATTCTAGTGCTGACCATCCACTCCGGAGAAGACTGAGCTTCTCTTATCTGACCATCTACCTGCATGGTCAATTTTTTAAATGCAGCCTGGTACAAACTCCATTTTAAAGGAGGCCAGGCAAACCAATACAGCTTTGATACGAGATGTGGATTGCCCACTGCCGATTCGAATTCGGGCAGGGCTGCTTTGGTCAATGCTGCGGTAGTAAATTGTGAAATCGCCATATGATCGGGATGGCCATAGAGACCATCAGGACCAAAGGTCAAGACCACCTGGGGCTTGATTTCGCGAATCAAATTGGCAATTTCCGGAACAATGATTCCCGGATCTGCCTGATCCAGGTTGCCATCCAGATAATCCAACAAGTGAACTTTTTGGATACCTAAAACCTGAGCTGCTTCGAATAATTCCTTTTCCCGGGCTTTCCCTACGATTTCCAGGCCAGGTGATTGTGCCGCCGTCCCATAACGTCCTCTTTGTCCCCGGGTAGCGGTAATGAGAAATGTTTCAACTCCTTCAGCCGCATAACGGGCAAACGTGCCGCCAAAACCCAGGGATTCGTCATCGGGATGGGCGAGAATAGCTAAGAGTCTTTTTTTGGAGGTCATACTTGACCAGTGAAGGTACTATTTCGTGCAATCTAAATGCACTTAATTATCACATTTGTTTGCGATGGGAAAACCTCAGTCTTAGCGGAGTAAGCGTGACGCCAGTGATTGTATTTCCTATCTTTGTACTTCAAAAAATAGTTTTTATATGCTCCGATTAATTTCAATGTCGATAGTATGTTTGATGATTACATTGTCTTGTGCCCAATCTTCCGGATCTAAAGAACAAGCTGACCCTCCGGAACCGGTGGCTATTAAACCGGGAATGTATGCTGCTGTGGTCAGTATGGAAAATGTGCCGGATGACGTCAAAGCTTACAATGTCACTTCAAAAATAAGTTTTGGTTTTGAGCCGGATAATACCTTTATCTATAAGGTCTCAGCGATGGGACATGAAATTGAGGATGTGGGCCGATGGGAAATCCGGGGAGATAGTCTCTACATTAATTCTCTACAGAAAGGACCGGACTCCGCCTTTAAACTGGTGAAGGTGAATGATGACCGATATGAGATTTTTGGTCCTAATCACTTCATTTTAACGAAACAGGAGGAAATTGCCCCAATTAAGGAATGATTTCTTTGTAGCATATCAATCAATAGTTCTATGAAAAATTTAATTCTCTGGTCGATTCTCTTTCTGTCTGTCCACTTGTCAGCTCAGCAAAAGGACTTTTCAGAAAAGCTTGAGCCCCTGGACATCTTTGATCTTGAATTTGTGTCCGATCCGCAGATTTCAGCAGATGGAAAGCAGATCATCTATGTCCGTAATTTTATGGACATCATGACCGATGCCAACTTGAGTAATCTTTGGATGGTCAACGTTGATGGCTCTGATAATCACCCGTTAACGACCGGAAATCAAAATGACCAGGCTCCTATATGGTCCCCCAAGGGTGATCAGATCGTCTATAGATCCAATAAAAGTGGAAAATCTCAACTATATCTCTATTGGTTGGAAGATGGTACGGAGCAACAGCTGTCTAATGCCCAACAGGCTCCTGGACGACCATTTTGGTCTCCCGACGGACGATGGTTGGCGTTTAGCATGAGTGTGCCTTATGAAGAAAAGCCGTTTGCGAAGTTACCGGCCAAACCGGAAGGAGCGAAGTGGAATGATCCTCCCCGGGTCATCAATAAGTTGCAATATCGCAATGATGGGGCCGGTTACGCACAGAATGAATATAGTC
>JAGQWV010000268.1 GCA_020437045.1 Saprospiraceae bacterium
GAAGAGATTCGACGAGGGGAAATTTTTGTACTATCTGGAAGAAGCAGGTGGATGGCACCTGGAAATTTGTCATAGATTGAAAATTTCGGCTTTGTCCAGATAACCTTTTTTATACGATCAAATGAATAAGTCAATAATATTAATCGGAGTCTTTCTCACCTTGTTATCATGTGGACGAGATGTGACTGATGAAAAAGGCTGGAGTAGGTACCGGGGAGACGATGGGATTAATGCCTATTCTCCATTGTCGCAGATAAATAAAAGCAATGTTCAACATCTTCAGGTAGCCTGGACTTATCGAACCGGCGACTTTACGGATTTTTCGAAAATTGAATGTAACCCTATTATTATTTCCGGGGTGCTTTATGGGGTGTCTGCCAAAATGAAGGTGTTTGCCCTGGAAGCAGACACCGGAAGAGAAATCTGGGTGTATGATCCATTTGAGCCGGGAAGTAAAGAGAGTGGTTTTAACCGTGGATTGACCTATTGGGAAGATGGTGATGACAAAAGGATTTTGGTCGGAGCTAAAAATAAGTTGATAGCGCTGAATGCTTTAACAGGCAAACCGTTTCCTGATTTTGGTGAAAATGGATTTGTTGATCTGAGGAAAAATTTACGTAGTGATACCGACTTTGAAAATTATGATGTGACCAATACTTCTCCGGGAGTTGTTTTTGAGGATCTGATTATTGTGGGGTCTTCATTGAGGGAAAATTATGAAGCGCTTTCCGGCGATATTCGAGCTTATGATGTCCGCACCGGTAAAATGCGATGGACATTCCATACGCTACCACATCCCGGGGAATTCGGATACGATACCTGGTCGGAAGACAGCTATAAGAATATTGGTGGGGCAAACGCCTGGGCTGGAGTGAGTATTGACCGAAGACGCGGTTTGGTCTTTGCCGCGACAGGAGCCCCGGCATTTGATTTTCATGGGGGAGAGCGAAAAGGCCAAAATCTATTTGCCAATTGTGTCATTGCCCTGGATGCAGCATCAGGTAAGTATGTTTGGCATTTCCAAACCTCACATCATGATCTCTGGGACTATGATCTGCCGACCCCACCAAACCTCACCACGATAAGAAAGGATGGAAAAGACATAGATGCCGTTGTACAACTTACCAAACAGGGATTAATATTTATGTTGGATCGGGACACCGGTAAGCCCATATATCCTGTGGAAGAAAGGGTTGTGCCGTCTTCCGGGCTAGCAGATGAATCAACCTGGCCAACCCAACCATTTCCCGCCAAGCCATTGCCGCTCACCCGCACCACCTTTGATGAGAGCATCATTACCGATATTTCACCCGAGGCTCATGATTTTATTAAAACAGAGGCTGGTAAATATTCGTGGGGAAGCATTTACCAACCTCCCAGTCTGCAAGGTATTATTCAATTACCTGGATTCAGAGGGGGTGCTGAGTGGAGTGGTGGTGCCATTGATCAAGAAACAGGAATATTGTTTGTGGGTTTAAATGACATCCCAAACATTGTTCAACTGGTAGCAGAAGGAAACGACAAGGAAAATTTATCGGGGCAACCCTTGATCGAAGTTGGATCCAGAATTTATCATACAAAATGCACGGCCTGTCATGGAGAGGATCGAAAAGGGAACCCGGGATTTCCGTCTTTGGTAGACCTGTCGAACAGGATGAAATCGGATAATGCACTTCATATATTGAAAAATGGTCAGCGAAATATGCCGGCATTTACCGAGTTGTCGGAAGAGCAATTGACTGCGGTAGTTTCCTTTCTGTTTGATATCAATAAAGACCAAACCTATCAAAGTGAGGAACCTATCCGGACTACCCTTGCCGGAAAACCAATGCGTTATCGAATCAAGGGATATAAACAATTACTGGATGCAGATGGGTACCCCGGCATTAAACCACCCTGGGGAACACTCTGTGCCCTGGATTTAAATTCTACGGAGATAAAATGGAGGGTGCCCCTGGGTGAATATCCGGATTTAGTGGCAAAGGGTATTCGCAACACTGGTACACAGTTGTTCGGTGGTGGTATAGTGACCCAGGGTGGACTGGTTTTTATCGGTGCCTCACAGGATGAGAAGTTCAGGGCATTTGATAAGGATAGCGGTGAGGTATTATGGGAATATCAACTACCGGCCGGTGGTTATGCCACACCGGCAACCTACGACATTGATGGTACTCAGTACGTGGTCATAGCCGCTGGAGGAGGTGGATTTCAAGGCACAAAAACAAGTGATCATTATATTGCATTTTCGCTGAAGTGATTGCATAGGAAATTTTGGGCTTCTATTTCGGATATGAAAATTTCTTGTTTTCATTTTTTGGTAAATTGACCTATGAATTTCAATATTTCTACTTGGCAATTTAGCTTGTTGCTAGGAGGAGTGCTGTCATGTGTTTTTCTATTTGATCTTGATCTGAATTTATTAGATAAGGATTACGCTTTATATAGATTGAATACAGAATCTATTCCTCCCATTAGCTTACCCAGGTTTGATAGAATAGTGATTGATTCAAATTTCAAGCAAGGCTACCAGATCAAAGCAGCTGATTTAAATAATGATGGATTGCCTGACCTGATGGCTGTATCTACCGGTATGTCCGAAATATTCTGGTACGAAAATCCCTCCTGGAAAAAACATATACTTTTTGATAAGACTCGCGACAATATCGATCTGGCTCCCAAAGATATTGATGGTGATGGCGACATAGACCTTGCCTTAGCAGCAAGGTTCAATTTAGGTAATTCCACTGCAGGAGGGTATGTCTACTGGTTGGAAAATCTTGGTGCTGGCTTGTCGTGGCAATCTCACCTTATTGATTCTATCCCAACCAGCCATCGACTGAGATGGGCGGATGTTGATGGTGATAAAGTAGACGAGTTGATTAATCTCCCTATCATTGGCAGAGGTGCAGTTCGACCAAATTATCAGCAAGGCGTGGAATTCTGCTATTATGAAATCCCGGAATCTCCACCGGGAGACCCATGGAGGAAAATAATCATTGACACCAGTTTGCACATGGCCCACGGCCTCCAATTGGTTCAATGGCCTGACTCAAGTAACTGGTCAATGCTCACTGCCAGTTTTGAAGGAGTTAATCTATTTGCCACTAATATTCCGGATCCTGAGCATTCCTGGACTAGAATTCGGCTTGGAGGAGGGCAACTAGGTATCCGGCCTGGAGTAGGATCCAGTGAAATTGGCTTGGGGAAACTTGGTTCTTTGGCAAACCATTTTCTGGCCACCATAGAGCCGTGGCATGGTGATAAGGTAGTGCTTTATCAACCGGATGACCAGGCAAAACTATGGCACCGGTCAGTGATTGACAGTTCTTTTATTGATGGTCATGCCTTGCTTACTGCTGATCTCAACCATGATGGATATGACGAGATCATAGCCGGTCACCGTGGCGGAGATCATAGTCTTTATTTTTATCAATTCGACCGTCAGAATAAAGAATGGAATCGTTACGATCTTGACCGGGGAGGAATGTCAGCTGCTGGTCTATGCCTCTGGGATTTTAATCATGATGGATTATTGGATATTGCCGCTTGTGGTAGTGCTACCAATAATATTGTACTTTATAAAAATTCGGGGCAGCCGTAGAAGCCTTCCCTGGATAACCGCTGAAAGCTTTTGATCGATATTCTGAAATGGAGATGGAGTTGTCATTTTTTTAAGGTCCCCCGGTGTATATTAAACTTGAAAATTAAGAACTGATGCTTACTCGTTTTTTCTGGATTGTGTTTATTTCAGGGATGAATCTCTGGACGCTTATTGCCCAGACTGATGTCTGCATCCTCGGAGGAAGTGAGGCCGCATTTACTGCCGCCATTCAAGCAGCCCGGATGGGTAAAAAAGTGATCTTGCTGGAACCCACCGGACATCCGGGAGGAATGATGGTCGAAGGGATTGTCAAAGATATTCGTTTTGGTAGCTCAGTGGTTATCGGAGGAATCGCCCGGGAGCTTTATACGGAAATCGAAAGAAAATATGGGCGGGAACCCCAATTTGATTCTTTTGGTTGGTATGCTCCTTATGAGCCATCGGTAGCTGAACACATTATTGAAGATTTTCTCCGCCGGGAAAAAAATATTACCATCATCCGAAATCAACGGATCAGAGAAGAAAATGGTGTGATTCTTTCCGGTACAAATATTCGAAAGATCATTTTAGAAGATGGACGGGAGGTCTCGGCAACTGTTTATATGGACGCCTCGGTGGAGGGGCATTTATTACATTTAGCTGGAGTAAATACCGCTACCATTCGTGAGGGAAGAGACAAATATGGTGAATCAAAGAATGGTATTCAAGTCGTGAACGAATACCGTCAATTTAGTGTTCCCGTCGATCCTTATCGTATACCTGGTGATAGTAGCAGTGGTTTGATTGCCACGATCCAGCCAGGTCAACTTGGCGAATATGGTGTTCCCGATAAACATGTCATGGGATTTTGTTTCCGCCTCTGTCTTACCCGAGATAGTGCGAACGTGATTCCGGTGCAAAAGCCTCGCAATTATGATCCGGATCAATTTGAGATCTACCGTCGCTATCTTCGCGCAGGTGGAGAATTATTTTATCCCGCAGTAAACCGGGAAAATGGTAAAACTGATCTCGGTAGTTGGCATGATCTTTCTGCTAACCTTTATGGGGAAAATTGGCAGTATCCGGCAGGAAATTATCATGTGCAGGACAGCATTGTGCAGTATCACAAGGATTTTACCCAGGGGTTAATTTGGTTTTTACAAAATGACCCTTCTGTAAATGAGGAAACCCGTAATCATTGGCAGGGATGGGGACTATGCTGTGATGAATTTCAGGATAATGATGGGTGGCCCCGGCGACTTTACATTCGCAGTGCGCGGAGGATGATTTCCGACTATGTGATCACCCAATATCATACCAGTAGGGATAGCCCGGAAGAGACTAAAGATCCTGTAGCTATCGCCTGGTGGCCTCCAGATACCCATCATGCCCGGCGAATCGTCAGAAATGGATATGCATACAATGAGGGTTTTGTCTTCGGAGGAGAT
The DNA here is from genome assembly GCA_020437045.1 of Saprospiraceae bacterium. Classification (GTDB taxonomy): domain Bacteria; phylum Bacteroidota; class Bacteroidia; order Chitinophagales; family Saprospiraceae; genus JABDMH01. Next base: position 5,029 of record JAGQWV010000268.1, read on the forward strand.
GATTGGAGACCTTTTCTGGTATCCTGGCAGGCGTTGCTCCCCAAACGATCAGAATGTACCAACTTGATTACACCTACTTGTGTATCGAGTAGCTATGTAGCCTATGGTGCCATCCGTATTTTACCCACTTTTATGATCCTTGGTCAAAGTGCCGGTACCGCAGCCGCACTGATTGCTGATCAGCAAATTGCCGTCCAGGATTTGAATTACCAGGACCTGGCTATAGCTCTGAAAGAAGGTCAGCAAATCCTAAAAATCCCCGAAAACTGGTTGGAATATGTACAGAAAGAGGCGCATTAGTAAGTAGCCCTTCGGTCTCAACCATTTTCTTCGATGTCTCCGTAGTAGTCAACGGGGATTCCTCTGTTTTACGAGTGATAAGTATTTTGTTCAACACCGTCATTTAGCATCCAGTTTGATCCTCAAGATGATGAAGGAGCGATTTTGGCCCTGGCACAACGAAGATCTAGTGCAGCA
>JAGQWV010000269.1 GCA_020437045.1 Saprospiraceae bacterium
GGCTACCTGTTTTATGGCCGAGCGTTCCAGGTCACCGTTCTCTTTTATTCCAAAGCGTACTTCATCTTCACCACCTTCACCACTATTGCTCTTACCGCCAATACGGTTCATCGCGATTGCCAGCGTCGAATGGGCTTCGTGAGATATAGATCCGAAAGACATCGCTCCGGTAGCAAAACGTCTTAAAATATCCTCTACCGGTTCCAACTCATCCAGAGAGATACTTTGCCCCTTCCTAAAAGTCAATAAACCGCGAAGGGTTAGTGCCTTTTCAGACTGATCATTAATCAGGGTACTATATTTCTTAAACAAATTGTAGTCCGCCCGGCGGGTAGCATACTGTAAAAGATGGATCGTCTGAGGATTGAACAAGTGGGTTTCTCCCCTTTGCTTCCACTGATAAACACCGCCTACTTCCAAATCGGCAGGAGCCGTTAAATTCTGAGGAAAGGCCAGGTGATGACGTTGAATGGTTTCCCGACCAATTTCATCGAATCCCATTCCTTCAATTCGTGATACGGAACCTTTGAAACAGCGATGTACCACATCATTTCGCAAACCGAGGATCTCAAATATCTGCGCTCCATGGTAAGATTGCAGGGTAGAGATTCCAATTTTTGACATGATCTTCAACAGTCCTTTTCCGATAGCCTTAATATATATTTTAATAAGTTCGTCAGATGTCCTGGCTCCTTCGAAAAACCTTTTTCTTCGGAGTCCATCGATCGTGGCATAAGTCAAATATGGATTAATAGCATTAGCTCCATAACCAATTAAGGTGGCAAAGTGATGGGTCTCCCGGATATCACCGGCCTCCACAATTAAGGAGGTTTTCGTGCGTAAGCCCACCTTAATCAAATGATGATGGATGGCTCCTACTGCCAATAATGAAGGAATTGGTGCATGAAATGCATCGGCGGCCTTATCCGATAAGATAAGGATATTTGATCCATTCTGGACCAGATCTTCAGCTGCTGCACAAATGTTATCTAATGCTGCCACAAGCCGGCCTGATTGAGCATCCGCCCTAAATACCGTATCGATGGTACCAGATTTAAAATGCTCATGATTGATCTGTCGTATTTTATTTAATTGATCATTGGTTAGAACCGGTTGGTCAAGATGAATGAATCTCGCCTGTACTTTACTCGGCTTTAAAATGTTATCGGAACTGCCAAGCTTGGCATATAATGACATGACATCCCGCTCTCGAATAGGATCAATAGGAGGATTAGTCACCTGGGCAAACAATTGTTTGAAATAATTGGCCAGATGTTGAGATTGATGGGATAAAACAGCTAAAGGAGTATCGGTTCCCATTGAGCCAATCGGATCCTGGGCAGCCTCGATCATAGGCCCGATGATGACTTTAAGATCTTCCCGGGTAAAACCATGTAGTTGTTGTAAGCGTAACAAGGTATGATCATCAAAACCAATAGAAGCGGGAATATGTGGAGGTAAATCTTTTAAGGTGATCCTACCATTATCCAGCCAATCCCGGTAAGGAGCATTCTGGCAAATCACGTTTTTTAGCTCTTCATCACCTATAACTCTTTTTTCATCCATGTCAGCGATGAGCATCTTTCCTGGCTGAAGTCGTCCTTTAAAGACTACGGTAGCCGGATCAACCGGCAATACACCGGCTTCCGAAGCGACAATGAGGGTATTGTCTTCAGTAAGCAAATAGCGAGAAGGTCTTAATCCATTTCGGTCAAGTGTTGCTCCTACCAGGATACCGTCGGTAAAAGCTATCGACGCCGGACCATCCCAGGGTTCCATGAGATTGCTGTGGTACTCATAGAAGTCCTTCTTATACTGACTCATATGTGGATCGTGCTCCCAGGCTTCCGGTATCATCATCATAAGCGCATGAGGCATGGATCTTCCGCTTAACACGAGAAACTCCAAAACATTATCAAAAGAACCAGAATCGGAAAGGCTTGGACCAATGATGGGTTTCAACTTCTCCAGTTCGATTTCATCAAAGTATTCGGATTCAAGTAAGAACTCCTTGGATTTCCACCAATTAATATTGCCTTGGATTGTATTGATCTCCCCATTGTGAGCAACATAGCGGAAAGGCTGTGCCAACTTCCACTTTGGTACTGTATTGGTGGAGAAACGAGAATGTATCAAAGCAATGGCCGAAGTACAGTCTTCATTTTGCAGATCGGGGTAATATGAACGTAGCTGTCCAGTCGTCAATTGACCTTTGTATACGACTGTCTTGTATGAAAAAGAGCACAGATAAAAGTGGTCGGCGGTCTGAGGAAACGTCTTATGAATATTGTGTGTAGCAAACTTCCGCAACACGTGTAGTCTTCTCTCCAGAGTCCTTCGATCCAACGCTACTTTTGGCTTGACGAACACTTGCTCAATGCGCGGTTCGACGGAGATCGCCGTGGCACCCAGCTCTTCATTGTCGGTAGGTACTTTGCGATACCCAAGAAGTTCGAAACCCTGCTCATCTATATAGTCGTTAAATAGAACCCGGCTCTGAGACATCAAATTCTTATCCTTTGGGAAAAATACCATGCCCACTCCATACTCACCAAAATCAGGTAACTCAAAGCCTGCTTCACGACATTTCTTAACAAAAAAGTCATGTGGCGTCTGGATCAAAATCCCAGCACCATCGCCGGTGTTTGGCTCACATCCGCAAGCACCACGATGTTCCATATTGTGCAACATCGTCAATGCGTCATCGATCAATTGATGGCTTTTAGTTCCATTTAGGTTGGCGATTAAACCCGTACCACAGGAATCTTTTTCGAGTGAAGGGACATGTAATCCTTTTCCTTCTGAGGAATTTAATGTCATTACGAAATTTTTAAGCGAACTACAAAATTAATAAAAATGAATACAATGAATGCTTAATTATATTAAATAAGCATCAACAGGTAGCAGCTAATGATTTAAAGTTCGTCTTTCAGAACTTAAGAGATGGAATCATTCTGTTTCCCAAATTTTGGTCGGAGCCAAACTCCGTAAGGTCTGAAAAGCTAAGAAATTTTAAGCTGAAATGCCAATAGTGCAAAAAAGGTTTTCCCCACTACTATCCGATTATCTTCTATTTCTGGTCCTGAAGATTGTATGCATTGTCTATGTAAGTAAACTCGAAGAAGCTCAAAAAAGTTTTGACCCCGGCATTACTTATGTCGCTTTTCCAACACTTCCAGCACTTCTCCAAATTCGACGTTCTTGGCCCTAAGTAGGACCAAAAGATGATAGGTCAGGTCGGCTACTTCCCCCAAAAACAGGTCTTTATCCTCATTTTTGGCAGCAATAACAACTTCAACTGCTTCTTCACCCACTTTCTGGGCAATCTTGTCGATGCCTTTCCGGAAAAGGCTGGTAGTATAGCTCTGATCAGATGGTTGATCATGTCTTTGCTGGATAACCTCTTCCAGTTGACGAAAAAACGAATACCCGGAAAAGGAATTTCCAAAGCAGGTATCATCGCCCGTATGACAGGTGGGTCCCTGAGGGCGAGCCTGAATGAGTAGCGTATCTGCGTCGCAATCAAGGTCAATTGCCATCAAATGAAGATAATTTTCAGAAGTTTCTCCTTTAGTCCAGAGACGTTGTTTACTTCTGCTATAGAAGGTAACTAATTTGGTCTGTAGGGTCTTCAAAAGCGCTTCTTTGTTCATAAAACCCAGCATCAAAACCCTTCCGGAATAGACATTCTGAACGATCGCAGGCACTAGTCCATCACTTTTTCCAAAGTCCACATCATTCAGGTTTTGCTCATTAATTTTCATATTCAAAATTATCTTACGTTAATACCTCGACTTTTTAAGTTCTCTTTCAATTCAGGTATTCCTATTTCCTGAAAATGAAAAATACTTGCAGCTAACCCGGCATCGGCTTTAGCATAGTCAAATACTTCATAAAAATGATCGATACTACCGGCTCCACCACTGGCAATAACGGGGATCGACAAGATAGCACACATTTTTTTTAGTGGTCCCAGGGCAAAGCCATTTTTGGTGCCATCATGATTCATCGAAGTAAAAAGAATCTCGCCCGCACCTCTCTCTTGTGCTTCCAAAGCCCAATCAAACATTTCCTTGTCAGTCGGGATCGTACCACCGGCTACATGGACGATCCATTCCTGGTCTACCTCGCGGGCATCGATAGCCACCACTATGCACTGGCTGCCAAACTCTTTGGCCAGTTCATCAATGAGCTCCGGATTTCTCACGGCTGATGAATTGACACTGACCTTATCAGCGCCATGATTTAGGAGAACATCTACATCGGCTATACTACCTATTCCCCCGCCAATCGTAAAGGGGATATTCAGGTGATGAGCCACGCGGTCAGCAAGGGTGGCCAAAGTTTTACGCTTCTCTTTGGTAGCCGTGATATCAAGAAAAACCAATTCATCAGCTCCCTGATCACTGTACAGTTTACCCAATTCTACCGGGTCTCCGGCATCGCGAAGTTGTTCGAAGTTAATGCCTTTAACAGTCCGGCCATCCTTCACGTCCAAACATGGTATGATTCTCTTTGCTAACATGCTGATTGAAATACTTGTAATTGCTTCAATGTAATTTTTTGTTCGTAAATGGCCTTCCCTATGATAGCCGCATAGCATCCCAGATCTCTAAGTTTATAGAGATCGTCGATGGAAGAAATCCCACCACTAGCTACAAGTTCGACACCGGGATATAGATCGATCATTTGCTGGTACAAATCAAATGCGGGCCCTTCCAGCATACCATCCCGCGAAACGTCTGTGGAAATGATGGTCTTAATACCCTTGGCGAGATGCATTTTAAAAAACTCCTGCCACTGCAAAGATGAAAGCTCCTTCCAACCCCGGGTAGCAATTTTACCTTCTTTAAGATCTGCGCCCAGAATCAACCGCTGAGGGCCATATTTACCCAGCCAACGATGAAATAATTGGGGATTTTCAGCAGCAATGCTACCCACTGTCGCCTGATTTGCGCCGCATTGAAACACCAGATCCAAATCGGCTTCAGATTTTATTCCACCTCCCCAATCGATGAGGAGTTTTGTCGACCTTGAGATATTCTCAAGAACAGAATGATTAACCACTTTACTGGCCTTGGCCCCATCGAGATCCACCAAGTGCAGGCGCTGTATACCATGATCAGAAAAGGCTTTTGCTACATCCACCGGATTATCATGATAGACTTTTTTCCGGTCATAATGACCCTGCTCAAGACGAACGCATTTTCCATCAATAATATCTATTGCCGGTACTATATGCATCTGTAAAAAAATTATAAGTCTAAAAAGGATTGAATGATACTCGCTCCTACCAGGCCTGATTTTTCCGGGTGGAATTGTGTGGCATAAAAATTATCCCGGCTGATGGCGGCGGAAAATGGTTGAATGTAGTCGCATTTAGCAGTTGTGAATGACGTAAGCGGAACATAATAGCTGTGTACAAAGTAGGTGTATTCACCTTCGATCGCCGAATCAAACATTCTTTCGTCAAGATCATAAATCCGGTTCCAGCCCATATGGGGCACCTTCTCCTGATGCTGCGGCCGAAACCTGACGACATCTACATCAAAAATATCCAGGCATGGGGTATCATTTTCTTCAGACCATCGACACATAAGCTGCATACCCAAACAGACTCCCAGCACAGGTTGCGTAAGAGAAGGTATCACCTGGTCCAGACCAATTTTCTTGAGATAACGCATGGTACTGCTGGCTTCTCCAACTCCCGGAAATATCACTTTGTCTGCGTGTCTGATTTTTTCGGCATCATCGGTAAACAAGGCATCGATCCCCAGACGCTGCAAAGCGTAATAAACCGACCGGGTATTGCCCGCATTATAATCTATTACTGCTACTGTCATTATAATGTGCCTTTGGTGGAGGGTAAATCAAAATGTTGCATGTCGCGCCGAACTGCTCGTTTAATAGAACGTGCGAAAGCCTTGAAAATAGCTTCAATTTTATGATGCTCATTGGTACCGGTTGCCTTAATATTTAAGTTGCATTTGGCGGCGTCGGAAAAAGATTTAAAAAAATGAAAAAACATCTCGGTAGGCAGATCGCCAATCTTCTCTCTTTTAAATTCTGCGTTCCATACCAACCAGGGGCGTCCACCAAAATCCAGGGTAACCATCGCCTCGCAATCATCCATGGGCAAGGCAAAACCATAACGTTCGGTCCCGCGCTTATTTCCTAAAGCCTCAAGAAACCCCTCTCCCAGAGCGAGTGCGGTATCCTCGATGGTGTGGTGTTCATCAATGTGAAGATCACCCCTGGTTTGGATTTCGAGATCTATGCCCCCGTGCTTTCCGATTTGATCTAACATATGATCAAAAAAAGGCAAACCGGTGTTAATCTTTGTCTTTCCCGAACCTTCAAGATTTATGGTTACTTCTATCGAAGTCTCCAGTGTTTTGCGCTGATGTGTTACCTTGCGATCCAGGTTTTTCAAATATTGATAAATCGCTGGCCAGACATTTGTCTGCATGGCAATGACCGGTTTCAGATCTACACTCTCCGCAAGATAATCTTCAGCTGTATCCAGCGATTTTCCCAATAAGATACCCCGACAGCCCATGTTGTGTGCGAAGAGCATATCGGTAAGACGGTCACCGATGACAAAAGATTTTTCTAAGTCAAAATCACCAAGCATGTAATGTTTTACCCTGCCTGTACCAGGTTTTCGATCCGGTGAATCATCCGCTGCAAAACTTCTGTCGATGATGATCTCTCGCCAGAATACCCCTTCCCCCTGTAAGATTTCGAGCATTAGATTATGCGGAGGCCAAAAGGTTGATTCGGGAAAAGATTCGGTACCCAAACCATCCTGATTCGTCACCATAACCAGCTCATAATCCAATTCAGCAGCAATCTGTTTGAGACATGAGATCGCCGACGGTAAGAATTTGAGGAGGTCGAAGGAATCGACCTGAAATGTATCCGCAGGTTCATGAATGATCGTGCCATCCCGGTCGATAAAAAGTAATTTCTTCAAATCATTAAATTTAAGGTCTCGAGTACCAGGTTATTTTCCTCAGGAGTGCCAATGGTAATCCGCAAGCAGCCTTCGCAAAGTGGGGTTTTACTTCGATCACGAACAACGATTCCTGCAGTTTTTAAATGCTGGAAGACTTTGGCGGGATCACTAAATTTAACCAGGAGAAAATTTGCCTCAGAAGGAAATACCTGCAAAACTTCTGTTCGATCTTCCAATAGTGTAGTGAGCCGTTTTCGCTCGGAATTGATTTCTATCACTTCTGCCTCTTTCTTCTCGAGGCCCATGGTTAGTGCATCCAAAGCTGCCTTTTGGGTCAATTGATTTACATTATAAGGAGGTTTAACCTTGTTCATCAAATGAATGATTTCTTTGGAAGCATAGGCAAGGCCCAAACGTATACCGGCTAATCCCCAGGCTTTTGAGAAAGTTTGCAGAATAACTAAATTGGGATAATTAACAAGAGTCCTCAGCCATGATTGATTTGCCGGAGCAAAATCCATATAAGCTTCGTCGATCACCACAATTCCGTGAAAAAACCTAAATACTTCTTCAATCCTCTCGCGATCCATGAGGTTCCCGGTAGGATTATTAGGACTGCAAATAAATAGCACTTTCGTTTCAGGAGTTATGGCCTGGCGAATACCTTCGACATCAATTTGATAATCGGAGGTAAGCAAGCATTCATTCACTTTTACATCGCAAATATCTGCAGAAACTTTATACATACCATAGGTGGGGGGCAGCACCAAAATTTCGTCTATCCCGGGACGACAAAAAATCCGCATGATCAGATCGATCGCCTCATCACTGCCGTTGCCTAAAAAAATCTGATCAACAGGCATAGACTTGTAACGGGCAATCACCTGTTTAAGCTGCAATTGTAATGGATCAGGATACCGACTAAAGGCAGACCCGTAAGGATTCTCATTGGCATCGAGATATACGTCAGCTTGTCCTTCAAACTCGTGCCGTGCAGAGCTGTAAGGTTGTAGTCTCCATATATTGGGTCTTACCAGATCTCGAAGGCTCATTGCAACGATTTTAGACGTATAGAAATAGCACGTTTATGTCCGATGAGAGACTCCGCTTCTGCCATAACCTCCACATGTGGTCCCAAGTGACGTAATCCATCCTGGGTGAGTTGCTGAAAGGTGATCTTTTTTACAAAAGAATCAAGTGACACACCGCTGTACGACCTCGCCCAGCCCCCGGTTGGAAGGGTGTGATTGGTTCCAGATGCATAATCACCAATCGATTCGGGACTAAAGTGCCCTAAAAACACGGAACCCGCATTATGAATTTGTTCTATCCAATCCTGTGGATTATTCAAGCTTAAGATCAAATGTTCCGGTGCATATCGATTGGAAAACTCGATACAATCTTCCATCAAATCAAAATAGATGATCAGGCTATTGTCTATGGAAACCCTGGCAATCTCTTTTCTTGGCAAATCAGTGAGTTGTCTGTCCAGTGCTTCTTTCGTCTGCTCGACCAGAGGCTGATAATTTGTCACCATTACTACCTGGCTATCGATCCCATGCTCCGCCTGAGAAAGCATATCGGCGGCAATAAATTCGGGATCAGCGGATTGATCAGCGATGATGAGCACCTCAGAAGGACCTGCAGGCAGATCGATAGCAACGCCCAGTTGCTGGACCATCACTTTTGCTTCGGTAACAAAATGATTGCCAGGACCAAAAATTTTGTCTACTCTGGGAACGGATTCGGTGCCTAAGGCCATGGCAGCAATGGCCTGGGCTCCTCCAATTTTCAATATCTTAGAAACACCGGTAATTTTTGCTGCAAAAAGAATCGCCGGATGAATAGAACCGTCACGTTGTGGAGGCGAACAGAGCACAATCTCTCGGCAACCGGCAATCTGAGCCGGGACAGCCAACATCAATACGGTGGAAAACAAAGGCGCAGAACCTCCGGGTATGTATAGTCCTACCTTTTCAATCGGTCGTGAGGTTCGCCAACAAAGCACCCCATCGGCAGTCTCCACTTCCTTCTCATTCAGTTTCTGCTGGGTATGAAAGCGGGCAACGTTTTCTTTTGCTACCAGAATTGCCGTCTTTAAAGACTCCGAAAGGTGATCCTCTGCCAGAGACAACTCACGCTCCGTGACCATAAAGTGATCCAAATTGACGTGATCAAAATCCCTGGTAAACCGGTGTAATGCGAAATCTCCTTCTTTCCTAACCGCATCAATAATTAGTTCGATTTTTGAACGGATATCTTGCACTACCGGTTGAGGTCTTTCCGTCAATTGACGACATAAAATCTCATCGGGATTTTGATAGATGTTTATCATAACCACTGCATTTTAAAGTACCATTTTTTCAATAGGTACAATTAGGATTCCCTGGGCACCAAGGTTCTTAAGTTGATCGATATTTTCCCAGAATTTAGACTCAGACATCACCGAATGAATTGAACTCCAACCACTCTCCGCAAGAGGAAGAACGGTAGGGCTCTTCATGCCGGGTAAAATGCTTACTATATCCTCAATTCGATCGTTTGGTGCATTTAAAAGAATATATTTAAAATCCCTCGCTCTCAATACCGCTTCAATACGAAACAATAATTGCTCTAGTTGCTGTTTTTGTTGATCGTCCAGGGAAAGACTGGAAATAAGAATGGCTTCGGAAACAAGCACTGTTTCCACCTCTTTAAGACCATTACTCAGCAGTGTGGATCCCGTGCTGACAATATCCATAATGGCATCGGCCAGTCCAATTCCGGGAGCTATTTCGACCGAGCCGGAAATGGAGTGAATACCCGCCTTCAGTCCATGATTTTCCAGAAAAGACTTTAAGATATGAGGATAAGAGGTAGCGATTTTCTTACCATCGAAAAAGTCAATACCGGTATACTTCTCATTTTTTGGTATTGCCAGAGAAACCCGGCATTTTGAGAAACCTAATTTCTTAACAACATCAACATTGGCTTGATGTTCGAGAAAAACATTTTCGCCAATGATACCCACATCGGCAACACCATCCTGTACATAATGGGGAATATCATCGTCTCTCAGAAAGAGAATCTGAGCGTCATAATTTTGAACTGGAGTCATTAATTGATTGTGGCCATTGGTAAATTTTAAGCCACATTTCTTTAATAAATCGATTGAGCCTTCACTGAGCCTTCCTGACTTCTGAACTGCAATTTTCAGCATAATAATAAAGTGCATTAAAAGACATACGGCTTACCACATTCTAGTGATAAGCCGTATTGAAAAAATTATTTCGTTTTTGCAGACACCTGACTCATCACATGCTTAAGCAAGTGCAATGATGATGATGAATGCAATGAATTTTCATAATCTGTTGATTTCCGTCACGAAATTATAAAAAGTAGATTAATAACCTATCAATTTTGCAATTTTCAGATTGAAATAATAAAAATGCCACCAGCAAATCTTTATTTGCGGCGGCATTTAAAGTAAATCAAAAGTCTCAAATGTTGTCGTTAACGGGCACCCATTTCGACACTAGTCCGGAGATGGATCTCTGAAAAATTTGGTTAGGGGATCAAAGAACTCCGGTCTGCGTTTCAAAAGCCAGATGAATAATAAATACGTCATTACGAATACTTGTGTTTGTGTTTAATTAAGAAGGCCAATCTCACTCCTGGTTAAAAAAGGACATACTATACTTCTGGACATTTGACTTTCACTCGCTTGCGTTCTGGTCGGATGAAATCGATAAAATGCATGATCGACAGTTCCGGACCCCCAAAACCCTTGCTGGCTTTACTCAGAGGAGAAATATTCAGGTCAAACGAAAATGAAAAGACCGTATTTCTGAAATCATATCGTAAGGATGCAATGAGCGCGTCACGGTTGAATTCTCCATCTTTGATTGACCATCTATACCAAAAACCTGCATAAAAGGCATATTCTGGTCTTAGATAGGATCTTGTCTCCCTGGTTATTTTTACAAAAGACCCTACATTAAATTCACGGTGCGGGCTCTGATCGAAGAAAATAAAACTTGGTTTCAACTCAGCTACCTGACTGACTCTGATACTGGCGCCACCGTGCAAAATATATCTGGGTATCAAATTGGTTCCTGGTTGCGTCGAGCGTTCTCCACTTCGAAAAGAAACCAATGCCTGATTAAGGTGGAAGATTGATCCGCCAACATACACAAAATCATTTCGACGAAGGGGTGCAAACCAGGCAGCTCCCGCTGACAGATCGTAATAGGTCAGATTGGGATCGAAATCACCGCCCTGTAGATAGGGGTCATCATCAAAGACTTTCAGATTGGTCAAATCCAGGCTATTCTGGACTATTCCATTAGAAATACCGAAGGTGATAAAGTGATCTCCGATTCCATTCAATGCCTTCAAATACGATAAGGTAAAATTAGCACTAGTGGTCCTAAAATTAAGGTCACCAGCCCTATCGGTAGAAAGCTGGATACCGGCTCCAACATCGTCCTGGAGTCCAAACCCCTGGTTTAACTTCATATCTGCCGATCCCAGGAAGGTCTGAAATCCATTGGTAAAGGTCTCCCACTGGCTTCGATAATTTGCAATAAAACGGAGATCGCCATTGAATAGACCAGTCATTGCCGGATTGATGTAGGTTGGTGATGCATGGATATGGGATAGGTGAATATCCTGTGATTTAGCATCTTTGACAAAACCAACTAAAAGAATTGTCATGGCAAGAATAAGCCTAACCGTACGCCTTATCAAAGGCCTGCCATGAGCACGGCTATGCTTTTTTGTGTGGGTTTCAACGGCATGCGGGGGGTGCCATTGCTGGTGTATTATCTTCATGGTCTGACTTTATAAAAGTGTGTTCAAATGCGCTTATTTTATATGGGTATCATTTCAGTTTAAAATTTGAATTAACGAATAACGGTTACATTTCCACTGAGGATGAAAGTATCTCCTGAAACACAGATTCCGTGTATCAAATACATAAAGACTCCGGGATTGACCGGTTCACCGTGGAAAGTTCCGTCCCACAGTTGTCCTACAGAATTACCTTCAAAAACAATTTCTCCCCATCTGTTAAAGATTTGTATCAACGTCACCTCGGCATCTCCGGTGTTTATCACTTCGAAGTAATCATTGCTTCCATCTCCATTAGGGGTCATGGCATTTGTGGCAACAATTTCTCCTATTTGACAATCATCCTGTGCTAATGATACCGTGATATCTTTGCTCACTTCACATCCCAGATAGTTCGAGGCGACAGCGGTAAAAGTGCTTTCTTCTGTTACTATTTGCAGGATCTGAGGACAATCAGTACAAATCAATTGACCGGAATGATCATACCAATTTATGGTATGCGATGGGTCTATGGTTGTAGCAGAGAGGATAACTTCCTGGCCTCCATTCGGACCGGCCTGTTGGGTAACCTCAAGTTGCGGATTAGGCACCACTGCTACAGTTACCTCTGTCTCAATATTCGTGCCAAGGCATCCACTTGTGGAAACTTTATATGTTGTCGTTTGCTTTGGAGATGCCACCGGTTGGAGACAATCGTCGCATGAGAGTCCGTCAGCAGGGGTCCAGGTGACCGGTTGGCTAGTATTACCAGTCATCTGCACTTCTAATTGTATAGACTCTCCCTCGCAAATCTCGGCATCCACCCCTTCGAGGGTAACATTGGAAACTACGACTATCTCATGATAAGCAATGCTATCACATCCCAAAATACTAGCGCTGGTATCGCTAAACGATGTCGCCTCGTAATAGTATGCATCATTGATTAAGATGCTATCACCTTCACAAATAGTTAGTGTTTCAAAAGTTTCGATAACATCCGTGAGCTGGTAATCCAGGATAACTATGCTATCACAGCCACTGGCAGAGACAAAAGTATCTCTGTAAATTCCTGCTTCGGTGATCTCCTGTCCATTGAAGTCATAGGAACCACCATTACAGTTCTGAACGGACAGCTCAGTTACAATCTCGTCCGTGACTGTAATCACGAGATTGATCGTACTATCGCATCCTGAGGATGAAGTATATTTGATTGGATAAGTGCCTGCCGCATCATAGCTTTTGCCATCAAAAACGTATGAGCTCCCGACGCAAATCATGACCTCTACCGTTTCTTCGTACACCGGCTTTACATCCAGGATAAAAGTAACAATGCTATCGCATCCGGAACCCGAAGAAAATGTATCAACCAATGAAGTTGGACTGCTATATACATTTCCATTGAAGGTGTAAGTTTCTCCTTCACAAATTTGTACATCAAGAGTATCAAATTTGGCAGTTGCCTGACCAATGGAAAGGTGTAGAATACTGTCACATCCTCCTGCTGAAATCAAGGTATCCGTAAACATTCCCTCCTCATAGTAAGCTGTACCATTGACCACGACCGAATCACCTTCGCAAATAAAGTAGTCAAGATTGGTGTGAATAGCATCTACCACTTCAAGTGCTAATGTTACCGTACTGTCACAACCAGCAACACTGGTTAGTACTGCTGTATAAGTACCCGAAGAAGTGAGAGACTGACCATCAAATACAAAGGACTCACCAGTACAGATCTGTAGAGCGAGGTTGGTTGTTACCATATCCTGAACAGACAAGACCAGGACCTTGAGCGTGTCACATTCAATTCCTCCGACCACTTCCTCATAAGTTCCGGGAGTACTATAAGACTGTCCTAAGAAGGTAAAACTTTCGCCGGCACAAATCGATACTTCCGTGGTGTCCTTCTTAATGTCATCGACAGCCAGATTGAGGGTGACAATGCTATCACATCCAGCACTGGTCGTCAAGGAGTCTATATAAGTCCCTGCGGTCGTAAGATCCTGATTCATAAACCGGTAAGATGTACCAGCACAAATCTGGGCATTTAGCACTTCATTATAAACGGGACTAATGACAAGATTTAAAGTAACTATACTATCACAACCGGCAGATGATAACAGTGTATCCCTGTATGTGCCGCTTTCACTCAATGTTTCCGATCCAAAAGTATAGGATGCTCCTTCACAAAGAGAAACACTTAATGTCTCCTGGATTTGGTCAACAATCTGGAGCGTCAAATTGATGACGCTGTCGCAACCGGCACTGCTTTGAAGTGTGTGCTGATATGTGCCCTCTTCACTAAGCATGGTACCAAAGAAATCATACCGGTCACCGTTACAGATAGTGGCCGTAGCCTGACTATTAATGACATCAACAACACTCAAGGTCAGCACCACAACACTGTCACATCCAGCTTTCGTCTGGAAAGTTGCGGTATACTCTCCAGTGGCGGAAAGGCTCTTTCCATCGAATGGATAGATCTGACCGACACAAATCTGAGCTTCAATTTCTTCACGATATACCGGATTCACCTGCAAATTAAGAGTCACGACACTATCGCATCCGGTCTGACTAGGTAATGTATGATAATAGACTCCGGTACTATCCAGATCCATTCCGTTGAAAGTAAATACCTCACCCTCACAAATCTGACGATTCAACGTTGTTGATTTAGCATCATTGACCCGCAGATTTAGAGTCACTATACTATCACAACCGGCCGCAGAGACAAGTGTATCCACAAACGTTCCGGTAGTAGTATAAGGATTAACTCCAACAAATACAGTGTCTCCCAAGCAAAGCTCCTCATCTAAAGTCGTTCTTTGCACCGGTACAACCGTTAAAATGAGTGTCTGAATGCTGTCACATCCGGTAACCGACACATAGTTTTTGTCATAAGTACCACCCACCGTGAAGTTGGTACCATCAAATACATATGTCTCCCCATTACAAATAGACGCAACGGTAGTATCTCTCAATACAGTGAGCACACTAAGATTTAGGGTGACAGTGCTATCGCAGCCCTTGGATGTTTGGAAGTTGCCTATATATTGACCCGTAGTATTCAGATTCTTCCCATCAAAGGCAAAAATCTGACCTTCACAAATCTGCATATCAATTACTTCATTGTAAGTCGGATTTACAACCAGATTGAGGGTCACAATACTGTCGCAACCGTCACCAGTCGAGAGTGTATGGAAATAGGTGCCAGCACTATCCAGGGACATACCATTAAAATCAAATACGTCACCTTCACAGATCTGACGGTTTATCGTAGTCGATTTTGCATCATTAACGCGGAGATTAAGTGTAACTATGCTATCACATCCAGTCACGGACAGCAGGGTATCAACGAAGGTACCACCCTCTGTCAGGGTTTTACCATTCAGGACAAATTCTTCACCGGCACAAATCTCCTCAAAAAGATTAGTACGCTGAACCGGAGTAACCGAAAGGATCAGTGTATGCACACTGTCGCAGCCTGCCTGAGAAGTATAATCTTTGTTATAAGAACCGGCATTACCTAGTAATGAGCCATCAAAATCGTAAAACTCACCGGCACAGATGGTTTCAATCGTCGTGTCCCTTAAAATATCGAGCACGCTCAAATTAACCGTTACAATACTATCACAACCGGCAGTACTGGTGAATGTATGCATGTAGGTGCCACTTAGATTATAGGCGGTACCACCCAGGGTATAGCTGTCACCTTCACAAATTTGCACATCCAAAGTATCCCGTATATCATCAACAATACTAAGATTGAGATGAATGATACTGTCACATCCATGCTTACTGATCAGCGAATCTGTATAATTTCCAGTCGTACTATAGATATTTGCACCCACCTGATAAGTTGAACCGGTACAAAGCGTAATATCCAAAGTTTGTTCATATCGCTCAAATACCTGCACCTGAATGGTGATGATACTATCACATCCAAAACTGGTTGTAAAAGTTTGTTCATAGGTTCCAGCGGTACTGTACGTTTCACCTCCAAGCGTAAACGTCTCACCTTCGCAAAGTTCCACTTCGTAAAGTGTATCCAGGGCATTGTGCACGGTCAGATCGATGGTGATCGTGCTATCGCAACCCGTTGCCGTCGGAACGACCACGGTGTGGACCCCTGTTGTACTAAATCTTTCACCACCAGCAGAGATTGATTCACCCTGGCATATATCGGCAGTGATCAAGGTATCTTTATGCGGATTTATGACCAAATGCAGATTGACAATACTATCACAACCAGCGCTGGATATCAGAAGATCTGAATAATCTCCAGATACTGTGTAAACAGAGGTACCTACACGGTATGTCTCCCCTTCACAAAGTTGTATATTCAGATCGGTAATAAATTGGTCGACTACATCCAGTACCAGCGTAATAATACTGTCACATCCAGCCTTACTGGGCACCGTATCCCGGTAAGTGCCTGGACTATCATAAAACTTGCCGGCCATAGCAAAAGAATCTCCCACACAGATAGTTTGGTTGAGATTAGTCAAAATCTCATCCTGTACCTGCAGATTTAAGACTACGATACTATCACAGCCGGTGAGCACTGAAGTCAAAGGTATATTGAAGGTACCTGCACTATTAAATGTTTGTCCAGCTAATGTATAGCTGTCTCCAGTACAAATACTAACATCAAGGTTTGTGTAGACTGTTGGGTGTTCATGAATCATGATCTCCAGTGTACTGTCACAACCAAAGCGATCTGCTAATACCTGTGTATAACTACCGCCACTGGTATATGTCTCGCCTGCTATAGTCACGGAAGATCCCTCACATATTGTATCCCGAATCGTGGTAAAGCTTGGATATTGAATCCTGAGCCGCACGGTGACAGTACTATCACAACCAGCAGCATTTGGAAGATGAACCACGAACTGACCATCCCGGTTTAGGGATGTCTCGCCCACTAAAATGCGTTCTCCATCACAGATCGTCGTATCCAGGAATCCTTCCGTGTTAGGGATAATAGATAGATTTAGATTCACAATACTATCGCATCCATTGCTGCCGGTCAAAATATCCTGATAGGTTCCAGCTTGCGTATAGGTAGATGTACCTACTGAGTAACTGTCTCCATCACAGATAGACTCATTAAGCTCAACTGCGACAGGCTGCAAGATGATCAATTCAGCCTCATCAGATACTGTATTACAATCGAAATTTCCCAGATTTTGAATATGATCAGCTATCAAGAGACGGTATCGACCTCCATCGGAAAGTTTGATATTGTTTTTGGTAAATGGAATGACATTACCACCGGGCACATCAACCCAGGTACCATTCCAGAAAAATTGCCAACGATAGATCGGATTACTATAATTTCCGGTAATAACTGCATCAAAAGTCACTGAACCATCCAGACATACCGGGTTTGGATTGATGGATATGTCGACCTCCGGACGACAATCGGTAACGGTTATTTGCTGCTGTGCCATGACTGAATTGCCACAGGCATCTATAGCAGACCAGGTTCGGATAATGTCGTGGGTATTTTCACAAACGCCTGGTATAATTTCTTCGGTAAATTCAGGTAAGATCTGGTCACAATTATCATCTACCCGG
>JAGQWV010000009.1 GCA_020437045.1 Saprospiraceae bacterium
AATATCAGAAGAACTTCAGATCTCAAAAAACACTGTAAAAGTTCACCTTGCCAAATCCAAAAGAATGGTGCTGCACGACCTTCCCTTCAATGCCATCTGAAGGCATTGATAGCACAAGAAGGCGCAGTTTGATCCGGTGCATCTCCTCGAACTTAATCCCATAGTCTATTCCAGGATCAGAATTTAGGACTTCTAAGATTTTTACGCATCTTCTTTGGGAAGAGATTTGTCTTATTTCCCTTTTTTAGACTTTTCTTCTTTTTAACCTTTTTGGCCTGGATCTCTGCAGGACAGCCATTTTTAATGCAACCGGTGGAGGTCATACCGATGCCCAGGCTGAATATCAACAGCACCAACGTCATTCTTTTTCTCATAGTGTAGGACTCTCTAAATCTTTGATAAACAAAAGGCACAGCTTTGTATAAGAAGGTATATAAAAACTGCGATATTTGCGTTCTTCAGCTATTACAACTTAAAAAATCATGCCAGATGAAGGATTATTCATACGTATTTAATGCTCATCCAACCTTCATAGAAGATCTTTATCAACGTTTTAAGAAAAATCCAGAGAGTGTAGAAGAGGGCTGGAAGACCTTTTTCTCCGGTTTTGACTTTGCATCCAGTGGAGGATCTCAAGTTGCTCCTGCAGAAATGCCGGAAGATGTAACCAAAGAATTTAGTGTCATATCGATTATTCATGGTTTCCGCAACCGTGGTCATCTGCTCTCAACCACGAATCCTATTCGCACGCGCAAGGATCGCAAACCGTATTTAGATCTGGCTGACTATCAACTTTCACCTGAAGACCTGCAGAAAACCTTTTATGCTGGTAAAGAGATCGGGTTGGAAGGCGCCACCTTGCAACAAATCCTTGATAAATTACATCGCATCTACACTGGCAATATCGGTTTTGAGTATGCCCATATTGATAATCGGGAACGCAGAATGTGGTTGCGTGATAAAATAGAAGGCCGAAATCCCAATGATGATTTTGGACTTACACTGGACAAAAAGAAGCGAATCCTGCAAAAGTTAAATGGTGCGGTAGTCTTTGAAAAATTTCTTAACACCAAATACCTCGCTCAAAAAAGATTTAGTCTTGAAGGAGGAGAAACCACCATTGCTGCTCTGGATGCTATTATAAACTTTGCTGCAGATGACAAGGTAGAGGAAGTAGTCATCGGAATGGCACATAGAGGAAGGTTGAATGTTTTGGCAAATATCATGGGTAAAACCTATGAGCAGATTTTCAATGAATTTGAAGGACAAGCCATTCCAAATCTGACTTTTGGAGATGGTGATGTAAAATATCACTTGGGTTTTTCAAGTCAGGTAAAAACACCAAATGGTAAAACTGTTCATCTTAAGTTAGTACCCAACCCCTCACATCTGGAATCGGTTGATCCTGTCGTTATGGGATTTTCCAGAGCCAAAGTAGACCTTTTATATAATCACGAGTTCGATCGCATCCTGCCAATCCTGATTCATGGTGATGCTGCCCTGGCCGGTCAGGGCATCGTCTATGAAACCGCTCAAATGAGCCAGCTGCACGGTTATTATGTAGGTGGAACCCTGCATTTCATCATTAATAATCAAATAGGTTTTACCACAGATTTTGACGACGCACGGACCTCTACCTATTGTACAGGGGTAGGTAATCTAATTCAGGCTCCCATCTTTCATGTCAATGGGGATGATCCGGAAGCGGTGCTATTCGCTGTTGAACTGGCTACAGAATATCGACAGCTTTTTCATACCGATGTATTTATTGATATGGTCTGTTATCGCCGACATGGTCATAATGAGGGCGATAATCCGAAGTTCACCCAACCCAGAATGTACGATATCATCGAAAAACACCCAAATCCCCGGGAAATTTATGCTGCTGAACTATCTGGAAGAGGCGATGTAGATAAACAACTAGCTGAATCGATGGAAACCGAATTCTGGGATGATCTGCAAAAACGCCTGGATATGGTCAAAGAAAAGCCATTGCCTTATGAATATCAGGAAGCAGAACAGGCATGGAGGAGACTAAAGAAAAGAGCAGGGGTTGACGAGTTTTTGGCATCACCCAAGACGGGAATAACAGAAAAGAGCGCCCGTAAAACTGTTGAGCATCTCCTTAGTGTGCCAGATGGCTTTACACCTTTACGAGGTGTTGAACGGCTGTTGGATGGTAAACGTAAGAAGTGGAAGGAAGGCCTTCTCGATTGGGCAATGGCTGAACTGCTTGCCTATGGATCCATCTTGCTGGATGGTAAAAATGTGCGCATGAGCGGTCAGGATGTCAAAAGAGGTACTTTTTCGCATAGGCATGCTATTTTTTATGATGAAAAGACCTATGAAGAATATAATCGCCTCAATGGCATTAGCGATGAGCAAGGGCAGTTTTTAATCTATAATTCACTGCTAAGTGAGTTTGGGGTATTAGGATTTGAATATGGATACTCTCTCGCCACTCCCGATACCTTGGTGGTTTGGGAAGCCCAGTTTGGTGATTTTGCCAATGGTGCCCAGGTGATCATTGATCAGTATATCACTGCAGCAGAGAGTAAATGGCAACGAATGAGCGGTTTGGTCATGCTTCTGCCCCATGGTTATGAGGGCCAGGGTCCGGAACATTCCAGCGCCCGGATGGAACGCTTTTTACAAGCGGCTGCTGAATTTAATATTACGGTAGCCAATATCACGACTCCCGCAAATCTTTTCCATGTCCTAAGACGACAGTTGGCAAGACCTTTCCGAAAGCCTTTGATCATAATGTCTCCTAAAAGTATGTTGAGGCATCCAATGTGTGTTTCGGGGATTAAGGACTTTACAACCGGTCAGCGCTTTCAGGAGGTTTTGGATGATCCTGAAGGTTCTAAAAATCCGGATAAGATCCGGAAAGTTCTTTATTGTAGTGGTAAAGTATATTACGATCTTCTGGAGGCGAAGTTGGAAAGAAAGATTGATGATATTGCCATCGTCCGGCTGGAGCAACTTTATCCTTTTCCACTGGTGCAAATGGAAGAACTTGCTGCTAAATATTCGAAAGCCAAAGCCTTCTGGGTACAGGAAGAACCTTCCAATATGGGAGCGTGGCAATATTTCTGGTCTTTTTATCGCAATCAGGATATCGAGTTACTATCAAGAAAATCCTCAGCTTCACCGGCTACCGGCTACAAGAAGGTACATGCAGAACAACAACAGGACTTGATTGATAAGGCCTTATCTTAAGACAGCGTGATCTTAATAGGGCTGATTGCCATTATTGATGATAATGGAAAATCCGAAGGTTGAAGGAGAAAAAGAACAATCGCCACAGCCGGAATCACCCAATTTCAGGGCATTGTAAATAGGTTCGGTGCTGATCTCGCTCCATAGTCGTTGATAAAACAATCGGAAGGAAAAGGACAAATTAGGACGGTTTTTGACAAAGGTACCCAGGTAGAAGCGACTCCCCAAGGGTCGTTGTTTTATTTTGAAATCGCGCACCTCTGGTTCCTCATAATTCATTTCCGTGAGATACGTATTGTAATCGAGGCTAAAGCCAAGCCGCAACGCACCTCCAAATTCGCTCACGAAAGAATAGGTACGAATTTCATAAAAGAAATCAGCACTAGTGGTCTGCATCGTACCAAGTATATCATTTACCTTGGCAAATTGATCGCCAATTCTCCGACTAAGTCGTCTGTTGTACACCATTTCGAAAGCTCCCCATTTATGATTATACCGCAAGCCGGCCTGAAATCCATTAAGGATTTTAATGTCCTTAAATCCCAGCGTGTGCTCATGAGCCAGGTTAAAGGCTTGTAACAATTCATTGACCGGTGCTGCATCGGCTGTGGAAATCTCGTAACCGGCGATAGCATTCCATTGACTGAATGCAGCAGTTGTCAGTCCCGTGAGAAAAACTATGGGGAGAATTAAGAACCGGATCATTAAATGATGTCTAATACTAAACTGATGCTAAAGATAGCTATCTTCCGATCATAATCCTGCACGTGGTATACAAATGAAAAAAGTGATTTTAACCTTGAATTTTTGGCAGGCAAGCAATTATCACTCATCTTCGCTCTATGTATATCGATACCCATGCACATCTCTATTTGTCCCAATTTGATGAGGATCGCGATGAAGTTATACAAAGAGCCATAGATCAGGGAATAGAAAAGATCTTGATGCCGAACGTTGACCTGGATACGGTCGATGGTATGCACCAACTGGCACAACGATATCCAAATGTCTGCTTTCCAATGATGGGACTGCACCCTTGCAGCGTGGATAACAATTATGAAAAGGTTCTTGCCCAAATAGAATCCTACTTTCATCAGCAAAACTATATCGCGGTGGGTGAGATAGGCCTGGATTTATATTGGGACAAGACATTTTATCACCAACAAATTGAAGCCTTTAGAATCCAGGCATCCTGGGCTCATAATCTGGATCTGCCTATTGTGATTCACAGTAGAGAATCGATAGACGAGATTATTTCCCTCCTCGAAAAAATGGCTATTCCGAATCTTAGAGGAGTGTTTCATTGTTTTACGGGAAGTGTAGAACAGGCATCGCGCATCAAGGATCTGGGATTCCTGGTGGGCATCGGAGGGGTTGTCACCTTCAAAAATGGTGGTCTCGATAAGGTAATACCCTATATTGACCCTCAGTATATTATACTGGAGACGGATGCTCCCTACCTGGCACCACATCCTAATCGGGGAAAGCGAAACGAAAGTGCTTACATCCGGGTCATTGCTCAAAAGCTGTGTGAAATTCTATCACTCGATCACCATCAATTAGAAGAGCTTACGACTGCGAATGCCCGTAAATTGTTTGCCCTTGCAGACCAACCAAAACCTTGATTCTTGCATCTGAAATGATAGAGAGCACAAACTCCTTTATTTTGTCAATTATTTTCGATCTTTGCCAACCATAAATCCCAGGGAGAGGTGCTCGAGTGGTTGAAGAGGCACGCCTGGAAAGCGTGTATACCGCAAGGTATCGAGGGTTCGAATCCCTCTCTCTCCGCACATTTTCTTTGGCTATAAATCCTTATGAGGATTTGGCACTTTTGGTGACAATTATTTAGCTTAATGCTATAACTCAGGCAAAGAAGATCTCTTTTGTACTTATGTTTCTAAGTATAAGATTGAGAGAGATGGAGGTTGATAGCCATAAATTGATTTCCAATGGGAATGTTTTAATTGATTGAAATTAAGATAGATCTTGTATATTGGCTTCTCTTTTCCAATTAGAAAATGTTCTATTCGGTATGTGACAGCGAATGCGACAGAATTCCTCTAAAATGGAAATCTAGATCGTGTTGATTTTGTAGCCCATTTGGAAAAAATGGCCGGCATAACGATCTACTATTTAATTATTTTTTAATTTAACTGTCCATTTTTAACTCATTTAGTAAACGAAAATCCTAACTGTTATGCGAAAAGTACTTGCACTGCTGCTTGTTTTTGGAATTGCAGCTTCATTTGGAGCCGTAGAGGCTGCTGCTCAATCAGACTCCGGTTCTGGTTTTCAGATCCTAAAGCAATATTTTATTGACGGGGACTGGCGATTCATGAGTTTTGTACTAATCTGTCTTATCCTGGGTTTGGCATTCTGTATTGAACGTATCATTACTTTAAACTTGGCTACGACAAACACTGACAAACTGATGCGACGAATTGATGAGCGTTTAGCAGAAAATGACCTGGAGGGAGCAATGGAGGTTTGTAAATCTACCCCTGGCCCAACAGCAAGCGTTCTTTATGAAGGTTTGAGAAGTGCTCCAAACGGGCCAGAAGCGGTTGAAAAAGCCATCACTTCATATGGCAGCGTTCAGATGGGTCTTCTTGAAAAAGGTTTAGTTTGGATCTCACTATTTATTGCAATCGCACCGATGCTTGGTTTCATGGGTACGGTAATCGGGATGATCCAGGCCTTTGACCGGATTGAAGCCGTAGGTGACCTTTCTCCATCTGTTGTTGCCGGTGGTATTAAAGTTGCTCTTTTGACAACGGTATTCGGTCTTGTGGTTGCCATTATTCTACAGATCTTCTACAATTACATCGTTTCAAAGATCGATGGTATTGTCAACAGAATGGAAGATGCTTCTGTAGGCTTGGTAGACCTTTTGGCTCGAAACAACATCTTTAAATAATTAAAAAGCTGGAATTAATATGTATCAATTACTAACAAAACATGGCCAGCTTCTTGCTTTTGGACTAGGTCTTCTGGTCATTATAATCTTTATGGTGGGTGTGATGTCGGGCATTGACGGCTACGATGCCATGTCAAAAGAAGATCAATATCAGTCTACCATCTTTGATATGGGTCTTAAACTTACCCTCGTCCTCTTCGTCATATGTACTGTGGCAGCGGTGCTATTCGCCATATATCAGATGATTACCAATCCCAAGGCTGCAATCAAAGGCTTAATTGCCCTGGTAATCTTGGTGGTAATCTTTGGAGCATTATATGCCACTTCCACTGCAGAGACAAGTGGTCCGGTTGCTAAGGCTGTCGAAGAATTTGGTTTAACGGAAGGTCAGAGTAAAATGGTAAGTGCCGGCATTAAAGCTACCCTACTGCTAGGGGGCATAGCGGTTGCTGCCTTTGTAATATCTGAAATTAGGAATCTCTTTAAATAAATTATCATGGCAAAAACAAGTAGTCGTGATCGGATGAAGAATGAAATCAATGCAGGGTCTATGGCCGATATAGCCTTCCTGCTCTTGATTTTCTTTCTGGTCACCACCACCATTGACGTAGATAAAGGTATCACCGTTAAACTACCACCATGGTCTGATGAAGCTCCTGAAATTCAGCAACTGAGATCAAGAAACGTGTTCTCTGTGCTGGTCAACGCTCAGGATCAACTTCTGGTGCGGGGTGAATTAACAGACATTAATGATCTACGGGAACGAGCTAAAGAATTTATCTCCAACCCGCAGAAAAGAGAGGACTTGTCTACGGATCCAAAAAATGCCATCATCTCACTTAAAAATGACCGGGGAACTAGCTATAAGCAATATCTGGCAGTTTATAATGAGTTGAAGGCTGCCTACGATGAACTTTGGGATGAAGAATGTGAAAGGTTGTATGGCATACCTTATAGTGATGAACTTCCAATTGCGTACAAGAAAGCAATTAAGGACAAAATCCCTATGGTATTGTCTGAAGCCGAACCCACAAATTTTGGAGAAGAAAACTAATTGACCTATGGCACATTTTAAAAAGAAAAGAGGTAAGTCCTCACCGGAAGTATCCACTGCTTCTTTGCCGGATATCATCTTCATGTTACTATTCTTCTTTATGGTGGTAACGGTTTTGCGAGATGGTGAAAGACTGGTGAAAGTAGTGGTGCCCGAGGCAACACAACTACAAAAATTGGAACAGAAGTCATTGGTAAACCACATCTGGATTGGTCGACCAATCGAAAAATATCAAGCAGTGTACGGTACGAAACCCAGAATTCAGTTGGGTGATAAATTCGCTACCGAACATGATATACCTCTGTTTCTGGAACAACATAAAATAAAGGTCCCTGAACCGCAGAGACCGGCGATTACCAGTTCGTTAAAGGTTGACGGTGACGTGACCATGGGTATCGTAACCGATGTGAAGACTATTCTTCGTAAATCGGGTCAGCTCAAGGTTAACTATTCCGCCAGGCCTAAACAAAAATAGGTAGGATTTTCAAAACTGGTACCAATGACCGAGGCCCGAATCAATGACAAATATTGATTCGGGTTTTTTTATGCTCCATGGCATGATTCAATATTTGTTTTTCCCCTATACTTTTGTCAAATAAACCTCAGTAAATCGACGACTCTATCTAGTGCATCATTTCCACAATAACTAATACTATTGTCGGCTATTTTTTCGCCATTTCATCATCATCGAAAGTCTTGTGTGACAAAGGCCTAATATCAGTTACTGCGGAAATGCTGCACTAGCAGGTGATTGCAGGAGTGATTAATTTCTGTATAAGGAGGAAAAAGTCCAATACCTTTTCCGGAAGTGTCGGGCCCGTCTCCAGTGTGTATTTTTGACTGATTTTTATAAAGTGGCGAGTCAGTTGTTTTTTTAGCAATGTTCGATCGTACGATAGATAATTATCAACTTCATAATGATACTCCCACGGTGTCTGGCCAGCAGAAATATAAATATCCTGATTCTCTAGAAGGTCTAAATTCTTTTGAATGCAAGGACGGAATTGTTCCAGAAATTGTCCCTGTAGGTGTAGCGTGGCACTATAAAAGTGTCCCCACCAAAACATAGTACGAAAACACATGATGTCATTACGGGAAAAAAATGCCGGATAATCCAGGACCAGATAGGGCAATTGACGGTAGCTTTCTCCTCGAGAAATTTTAAATGTCATTGGTGCATCCTTCCAGAGCATTTGATCCCTTACCTCGTTCAATCCACCCTGGATATTATTAAAGACCTCCGTCATCTTTTGCAGTATGGTTGACTTTGTGATCAAGAAGTCAGTATCCTGGATAAAGGCTAATTCTTTCGGGGTAAAATTCATTTTACAGATTATATTGTTTACACCCTGTAATCATAAGAATCTTTAGGGTCAGGGAAAATATTTAAATTTCGGTGGATTAAAAAAATATAATCATGAAGTCTAGTCGGATGGAGGCATTCAGCGATGGTGTGATAGCCATTATTATCACCATCATGGTATTGGAGATGAAAGTGCCACATGGTGATGATCTCCAGGCTCTCTCGACAGTGCTGCCCGTTTTTATTAGCTATATTTTAAGTTTTTTGTATCTGGGAATTTACTGGAATAATCACCATCATCTGCTCCATACGGTATCTATCGTCCGCGGACCCATTCTATGGGCAAATCTGCATCTGTTGTTTTGGTTATCATTGATTCCTTTCGTCACGGGTTGGATGGGAGAAAATCATTTTGCCAGGACACCGGTGACCTTATATGGAATTAATCTGTTTATGGCGGGCACCGCCTATATTATTTTACAAAAACAGATTTTAAAGTTTCATGGAATGGAATCTTCGTTAGCCCAAGCCATTGGGAATGATTTGAAAGGTAAAATTTCTCCAATCCTTTATTTGATTGCCATTGCATTATCCCAGTTTATGCCCATTGTCGCCGGACTAATTTACCTGCTGGTGGCCATTCTCTGGATTATTCCGGATCGTCGAATTGAAAAGCTCTATCAAGAGTAGGGTGCCGGACTGCTAGAAAAGGGAAACTTTTTATCTTTGTTCAAATATATTAGATAAAATAATAATATAAGTGATTAGAAGTTTAACTGTCCGATTCATTCTGCTTTGCATCGTGGCTATCTTAATAGCTGAGATTGTAGAAGCACAATCCATACTTTGGTACAAACGACCGGCTGAATACTTTGAAGAAACCCTTATGCTTGGTAATGGAAAAATGGGGGCCAGTGTCTTTGGAGGTATAGAGGTCGATTCCATCTATCTGAATGATATTACACTTTGGTCGGGATCTCCCGTTAATCCCAATATGAATCCTGATGCGCACCAGTATATTCCCCAAATCAGGGAAGCACTGTCTAATGAGGATTATGCTTTAGCAGATTCTTTGCAGCATTTTGTACAAGGTTCATTTTCCGAATCTTATGCTCCTTTGGGTACGATGTACCTGTCATTTCTCCATAAGGACAGTATCACTGATTATCGACGTCAATTGGACATTAGTAATGCAACCTCGACCATAACTTATATGGATGGAGATGTAAAGATTCGGCGGGAGTATTTTATCTCTCATCCGGATCAGGTTATGGTGATCCGCCTGACCTCTTCCAAACTCGGAGCGCTTAATTTTGATCTTTCTTTTGACAGTCAGTTGAAATATAAGCTCTTTCAAAATTACCACAGACTGGAAGTTGATGGATATGCTCCTATTCATGCAGAACCCAGTTATCGGGGTGCGATGGAGCATGCTGTTGTATTTGAAGAGGGTAGGGGAACCCGGTTTAGTACTTATTTAAAAATCCTCAAAGATGATGGCGAAATCGTCAATGGTGACCATTCGGTAGGATTGCGCAATGGGACCAGCGCCACGGTCTTTGTTTCTATTGCCACGAGTTTTCAAGGTTTTGATAAAGATCCTAGCGAGCCTTTTGATCAGAAAGTCTTGGCAAAATCACTATTTCAAAAAGCCGAGCAGAAGACCTACGAAGATTTGAAGCGATCCCATATTAATGATTATCAATCTTATTTCAATCGGGTACACTTAACCCTCTCCGGTAGCCAGGCGCCTGATCTATCCACCGACGATCGACTGAAAAGATATGCTGAAGGTAATGAGGATCACAATCTGGAGATTCTTTATTTCCAATTCGGACGCTACTTGATGATCAGTAGTTCCCGCACGCCGGGAGTGCCTGCCAATCTTCAGGGGGTTTGGAATCCTTACCTCCGCCCACCCTGGAGTAGCAACTACACCGTAAACATAAATCTGGAGGAAAATTATTGGCCGGCAGAGGTTACCAACCTATCAGAGATGCATTGGCCCTTGTTGGATTTTATCGGAAATCTGGCCAAAACAGGAGAAGTTACTGCGAAGAATTTCTACGGAGTGGGAGGATGGACGGCATCGCATAATTCAGACATTTGGGCGATGACCAATCCGGTTGGAGACTTTGGTAAGGGGGACCCTGTTTGGGCAAACTGGAATATGGGTGGTGCCTGGCTAAGTACACATCTTTGGGAACACTTCCTTTTTACCCGGGATACAAGCTTTCTGAGTGAGTACGCATACCCACTGATGCGGGGTGCGGCTAAATTCTGCCTGGATTGGTTGGTTGAGGATTCTCAGGGTCATTTGATTACTTCCCCTTCGACCTCACCCGAAAACTTATACAAAACACCGGGAGGATATACGGGGGCCACACTGGCAGGTGGT
>JAGQWV010000270.1 GCA_020437045.1 Saprospiraceae bacterium
CAAGGCACAGAACGCAGGCATAGCGAAAAAGAACAAGCTAGTCTGGGTAGGTATTTATGCGATGGAACGCGAGACCTATTTAGTGAGTCCTACTTATTTTGACATTAAATTTATATAATCTTTTGTGCCAAGAGACAAATTAAATAGGATCAGAACATAGATAAACCGTTTGCATAAGGATTCATAAATACTCATAAAAGAGATCATAATAAAAAATCCGGATCCTCTTTAAACCGCCTCCAATCACTTAGACATTGAATCCAAACCAAATCTATTTCTGATCGAGTTTTTACCGGGAGATTTTCAAAACCATTATTTGGAGTACCCCGGAGCTCCACCAAATATTTTAATAAATTAAAGCACATGGAAGCCTGACCGGAGACGATCAGATCTTCCAATCGACCTTCCAGTTTATTCGTTTCGGTAAACCATAAATTGGTGCCAAAAGACGCTGCTGATTCAGCGATCTTTTCCAAATTGGGTCCAATCACCTGATCGTATGTGCCGCGCAAATCCGATGGACATCCGGGAAGATTTTGGAAATAATCGGGCTCTCTTTGTCCCTGCGATTGTTTAGCGTAAAAATCTGCTGAAGTAAGCTCCCTGATTAAATTACTCACTCTCCGGTATTGATGGGTTGGCGAATCATAAAGTCGCCCATATACCAGACGACGGATGGTTTTCAGAAAAACATCACTGACCAACACCGCAAGCGATTTTACCCGATCAACGATCAGGGCCTCCCAGTGATGAAAAGGGATTTCAGAAAAATGAAGTAATTTTAAATCGCGGATGGGTAGATCATCAGAAAGCTCTTTTTCAATATAGTCAGAAAATTTGTCGAATTGCCGCTTTGTTTTGAAGCGTAACCAAAACAAAAAGCCACTTATTAAAAAAGTGAAAAATGAGACTCCGATCAATAAACCGGTCAACAAATTATCCGCATAGTTGCGGTATAAAAAATATAGTGAATAAATCAGGGCAATCAAAAGAATAGCATTTATACCCCAGAAAAGCCGATTTATTCCACGGCGTATCCCTAGTAGCGTCCATCGCCGCCACCCCTGGTTCTTCTTATTTTCCAGAAATTTAAATCCCTTCATATAGGGAGAGGTTACATCGGAAACGATGATCAGGTCATACGGTTTTGCATCCACCCTGGCCTCCGCACGTAGTATACTGTCAATACCCTGATTGTCGTAAATCCCCCCATCCATTAGTCCGAAATTAACCAATAAAGGAGCCTCTTCCTGCAGCTCTAACGCCTCTTCATGAATAAAGTCGTTGGGCCATTCGATAGGCTCAAAACCCCCGGTAAAGCATGACGAAGCAGCGATAACGTCCGCCAATTTAACTTCATATCCCACTGATTTTTTTATCGGATGATGATAATTACCAAAGCGGCCGTCATTTTGAAAACGAAAAATAACACCGGTACTAAATTCGGTCGCATTAAACATTACCTCTTTGAGGTGGCAGTTTTCCATGTTCTCAAAAATGTCAAAAGTTTCTCCTTGAGTAAACTCCTGATCATAAATCTCCGCAAAGGCATTGATAAGATTTTTACGTTTTTTCGGATTTGCCCAATGAGGGTCACGGTTCAATTTTGCTAATCCTTGTCTTATCAGATCGACATTATGTAATTTGTCGGTGAGGAATGAATATATCTCCGGGAAAGATTTTCCCTTTTTGGTTTGCATTGCATAGACAACTCCGGTAATCGTTCCTCCACTCACCGTTGATAGCGCCTGTACCCGATGCAACAAGGGTTGTCCGTCAAACTGAAGGCGATATAAATAGGACAGCGCTCCAAGATGAAAGGATGCAGCCCGGTATCCGCCACCACTCAGGCACAAAGCAATACGCGAAAAAGGGTTCCCGGGGACGTTTATTTCCGGCATAAATAACATTTATCAATAGGCAATGGGCAATTAAGATAATTCACTTCCTGGACTTGAGAAACTTTGATTCCAAAGTGATAAGCCGGTTCGCCCTTGATCCACTATAGGGAAATCCATCTGTGTCCGCG
>JAGQWV010000271.1 GCA_020437045.1 Saprospiraceae bacterium
CAAACGGAGTGGAGATAGAAAGTGAGGATATGCCCTTGGTCATGCTGGAAAGACTGCTGCATTATGTTGGAGAGTAGTCGTCGATATTATTTATACGATCAGCCGGTGGATATGCGCAAAGGTATTGATGGATACCAGGGCGTTTTACGAACGGATGGAAATGCGAGCTATTTAAGTATCGACATTGCACCTCCTGTTGTCCAATTATATACAACACGGAGATCGGGAAATAGACACCAACCTACTAGAAAATAAAATAGGACTCCTGGCTCTGGGCAGAAAAAACTATTTATTTGAAAAAATAGACGAACCGGATTAACATGTTACTACTTTTTTTTCCCTGGTTGCTACCTGCCAGAATCAATGTATTTAAATATCTCTGCGGGCTACTGAATAGAATAACAACCAATAAAATTACAGTCAGGCCATAAATTGGCTACCCCGTAAAATTAACCCTACAGAATTCAACTGATATGGGGTTCGTGGGCAGCATACGCTGCAGTTGCAAATTTCCTTAGAGGCATTACCACATAGTTGTGAAATTGGATCTGATACCAAAAATGCCGGATCCTACCTTCTTAACCTCACGACCGCTTCCACCGTAAAATGATCCGATGCATAGCGGATACCGTTTGATTTGACAATAACTTTAAATTTTTCTACGTCGAATTCGTCACTGCAGAAGATATAATCTATTTGATTTTGGGGCAGATGTTCGTTGACGATAAATCCGCTGAAAGTTCCTCTTGGCCCCTCCGGATTTACTGTCGACAACAATTTTGTATCATAGATGGTGTGTTCTTCTTGGGGATTGGTCAGTGCAAGATATGCTTCCGATTGGGGATTTACGTTAAAATCTCCACTGAGTAGAAAAGGAAATTCGCCGGCAATTTCCTTGATTTTTTCCCGTATGAGTTTCGCACTGTTTATTCGGGCCTGCACACCGCGATGGTCAAAATGAGTGTTAAAAACATAAATGATTTCACCGGATTGTTTTTCCTGAAATTTACCCCAGGTGACGATACGATTTAGAGCAGCATCCCAGCCAATACTGGGTCGATCGGGCGTATCACTTAGCCAGAAGGTATTTTCTTCCAGCAATTTCCATTTTTTACGATTATAGAAAATAGGAGAAAACTCACCCTGATCCTGACCATCATCCCTTCCTACACCAATCCAACGATATCCTTTCGTTCCTTTCTCCACATCTTTGCATTGGTGCTCAAGGGCTTCTTGCATGCCAAAAAAATCGGGAGCAAGACTGTCAATCACTGCATACACCATCTCCTTTCTTGCATCCCACCGGCTTTCCCCATCCTCGGGATTATCGTATCTGATATTGTATGACATCATCCTGATGGGTGCTTTATCACTAAGTACATAAGGATTGATCCAATTCCAATATGCACTGGATCGTTCTAATATTCGGTGTATGTCACGATCCAAAAGGAATCGCTGTTGGATCAGGGATGGTAAATATAATCTGACCTTATTTAAATAGTCAGATTTACCTTTATATAAGGTTTGTATAGGCGGTCGGACGTCGTCGGGATTTTCCTTAGTTGAAAAAGGAATGTAAGTGCCCCGGAAATCAGCAATTTCGCCATTTCCTCCCGGTAGCCCCTGGCGCAGGCTATAGGGTATGTAGGTTGCTAACGGTACAGCAATTTCAGAATTACGAATGCCACTTTCTTCATTGCCATTGGCATCAACTTGTGGCACAAGTACCGGAAAGGGGTCTCCTAGCAGTGGTGGCTGTTTGGTAATGATACCATTTTTCCAATCTGTTCCATAATCAACGTGAAACGGCTGTTGAGGCTGTAGG
>JAGQWV010000272.1 GCA_020437045.1 Saprospiraceae bacterium
GGCCCAAAGTCTTTGGTTGAGATCAGTCCGTCACCATTTCCATCAACATATTTCAAATTCGGGGTACCAAAACTCAAAGCTACCGGCCAATCCTGAGCTTCCTGCGGATACCAGTCAAGACTGGAAGTACTACCAGATCTCGCAGGTCCGGAATATCCGATATTCGTTGCCAGGACCACAGCATCTTGAATATCAACCTGCCCATTATCATTATGGTCACCTGGCCAAACACATCCTTCACATCCTCCTGAAACGCTAACGTCCTGAACATTTACATCCACCAGTACATCTTTGCATTCACCTGAGAGTCCTACACAATATGCTAATGCAAAGACATCCATTCCAACGAAATTGTCACCTGGCCGGTAAGTTATAGACTTACCATCGGCGGAAATTAGTACAGACCCATTGGTAGCACTCCGTAATAACGTAAAATTGTAATCATCGATAGGCACCCGATAATCAAGTTTTAACTCCTGATTTGCCGTAGTATATACTTTAACTTCATCATACAGCGGTTCATAATTATGCACCGTCACGTACACTGTGGTTTCGTCGCACCTACCTTCTCCACAAGACTCATAAGTGAATTTGGTCTGACCTCTAAATCCAGATTGCGGCGTATAGCGATAAATACCGGTACCTAGTGAAGTAAGACTACCTTTTAGACCATTTGTATTTACACTATTGATATTGCCACCTAAATCATTGTCGGAAATGGAGAAGATAACGGAATTACCTACCTCTGTATAAATATGGTCTTCTACATTCCATCCATTTTCAATGAATGGATCTTCTACTGCAATGGTCACCACCTGGGTAAACTGCACACCTCCTATTAAGTTGGTAAATTTTAACACTTCGGTTCCGGAGTATCCCAAGGGAGGAGTAAATTCAAATATCTGACTCTCCGTTCTCACCAATTCACCACTAAAATAAGTGTTACTAGGTGGTTTAAAACCAGGACCGGTAATAATGGTTGCCTTTTCATCACGCATGATCCGGTAATACAAAGTGTCGGGTTTAGGTAGAACATTATGGTCATCGACCCTAACTACGACCAACGCTGCCGAACATTTTCCTCCCGAACAAACTGTATAACTAATCTTTGCATAACCGGTAGAACTGGGTGTAAATCGAATACTCCTTCCATCACCAGATATACTCGCCGAACCATTGCTAACATAAGACAACTTACTGATTAGTAAGTTACCATCAACTGAAAGATCGTTTTGCAATACAGCAAGATTGACCGAACCAGCATGCAGATCTGCCGCAAAATAATCAGCTTGGGCAATTACGGGACTAGCTTCGACGACAAATCCCTCAAAGAATGGCTTAGCTATCCCAAAAACCTTTCTTGACGTCTTATAAATGACGGTATCAACCCCGACAAATGAATGGGGGGCGGTGTACCTTATCCGATAGACCTCCTCATAGCCAAATTTGAATTTTGAAACACTACCCGTTTCCGGTCGGCGAATGAAATCTGGATACCCTATACTTTCAGCCGGTATATCTATGCTCTGCCCCGAAAGCACCTTCACCGTTCGGTATGCTTTTAAACTTTGACCATAACCAATCGAGCATAAGAAACTGGTTATCAATACTAATAATAGCCTAACGGGGGATACGGTCATGTGGTTGTATTATAGTAGCCTGCAATATAAGGACATCTTACAGTTTTTCATATGTGTTTACCCTTCAGATCCCAAATTTTAACATTTTTTATATATATGATATATCAATATATGGAATCAAACGTGCTACCTTTATATCACATGCACAAAACAAAGCTTTACAAAGTATTGGAGTCTTTCAGTTCAATTGAATTGAACAGACTTCTTCGCTTTATTAACGATGGCCAATGGCAGAATCAGCAAAGCGTAAAACGGCTCTTGGGTATTGTCGCCGGGGCTCTACGAGAAGGAGCTGAGTCGCCTTCCAAGGAAGATATGTACGACCTGATCATGAATCAGGAGGCCTATGATGACATCCGTTTTCGTAAACTTTGTTCTGATGCACTTCAATTGATCGAGCGATTCCTTAGTTCAGAGCTCTTCTTCAACGATATGTTATTGGAATCGACGACTCGCCTTCGAGCTCTCAGTCGCAAGGAATTCATGCCACTCTATAATACTCATTTAAACAGAGTTCACACTCTGATGGATCGTTTTCCGGAAAAGGGTTCCGAATACTATCATTTTCGGTATCAAATTGAGAAGAATGCTTTTACTGTGCGTCAGTCAAATCTGCAGCGCTTCAAAATTGCCAATATTGATGCCATTTTGGATAACCTGGATATCTTTTATGTCATCGAAAAGCTCAAATATTATTGCGAGGTACTGAGTAGAAGAACTTTTCTGAAACATGAGTATCAGAATCGATTAATCGACGAAATTATCGATCTGATAAAACAGGGAGCTTTCGATCATATCGCCTTGATTAAAATTTATTATCAGATTGTGCTCACCCATTTATATCCCGAAGAGGAGAGCTATTATTTTGATCTCAAAGCTCAGCTGTATACACACAATCAAATCCTTCCGAGAGATCAAATGAAGGAAATATATACCTCTGCCCTTAACTACTGTACCCGAAAAATCAATCAAGGGCGGGATGACTTTATCCAGGAAGCGTTTGAAACATACAAACAGCTTTTAGAAAAAGAATTGCTATACGATAGAAATCAACTTTCACACTGGACTTATAAAAACCTGGTAGTACTGGCATTGCGTTTGGGTGAATATGAATGGGCCCGCAATTTCATCCTGGAGTATCAAGAAAAGATTCCCATGCAATTTAGGCAAAACGCCGTGTCATATAATTTAGCGCAACTTTACTTCTATCAGAAAAAGTATCAGAAAGTCATTGAATTATTGCAGACCGTTGAATATGAAGATGTGACGTACAACCTGGGGGCAAAGACTATGCTCTTTGGTACCTACTATGAAATGCAAGAATGGGAAGCACTGCATGCACTGGGCGAGAGCTTTAAAGTATTTATTCACAGAAGAAAAAATATCATTCCTGAGGGACGGAGAAATTCTTACCTCAATTTGATTAAATACACGTTAAGACTGTACCGTTTTGGGTTCAGGGATAAA
Organism: Saprospiraceae bacterium; assembly: GCA_020437045.1. Taxonomy (GTDB): domain Bacteria; phylum Bacteroidota; class Bacteroidia; order Chitinophagales; family Saprospiraceae; genus JABDMH01. The sequence continues at coordinate 3,108 of JAGQWV010000272.1, forward strand.
GACAAAATCCGGCAACTTATGTCCCAAATAGAATCATCCGGTCAGGAAATTGCCAGTGCCACCTGGCTAAAAGAAAAAGTCAGTGATAAACTAAACCTTACAGAGCGAAGGGAAAATATGATGATCTAGGATTACGAAGGATGAATGACATACCAAGGGAGATTGAAAACCTGGAAGATTTCTTGAGAAATGGAATATCTCTAAACAATCGGACAATTCAGGAAATTGACTTCACTCCTTTCGAAATTAATTGGAAGACCCTAAAGATCGACCACGCAACCTTTTTGGGCTGTCGCTTCAAACCGGAAGATAAGTTGTATCTTATAACCAAGGGAGCTGTGATTCTGGAGAAACCAGCGGATCTGCCTTACAACCCATTCCGAAAAAAACTCTACAACTGGCAGGAGTTACTGGAAGGATCACAGGAATCCAAAGACTACCGGATTTATGACCATTTCCATTACTCACGATTTAATCCACCGATTACCGAAGCATTATGGCAGCGAATTCACGATCATGCCATCGATGATGCCCTGCGCGATTATATTGGCATGGATGATTATGGTATGCCCCAAGCACAATGTGTCGGGATCATGGGAGGGCATCGAACTTCCAGGCTTGACCCTGCCTATATGAAAATCGCGTTGATTGCCAAATGGCTGACCGAAGCAGGTTATTTAATTGCTTCAGGTGGAGGTCCGGGGATCATGGAAGCAGCAAATCTGGGTGCCTTTTTTGCCAGAAAATCCGACAACTCGCTAAAAGATGCTATAGAGCACATGGCGGCAGCTCCTACTTTTATTGATGAACACTTTACCAGATTAGCGATTGAGATAAACCAATCCTTCCCAGAACACGCTTCGTCTCTGGCTATACCGACCTGGTTTTATGGTCATGAGCCAAGTAATGTTTTCTCCACCGCGATTGCAAAATATTTTAGTAACAGTATTCGTGAAGACACACTTTTGGCCATCTGTATTCATGGAGTTGTCTATGCACCCGGGAGTGCGGGTACGGTGCAGGAAATCTTTATGGATGCCGCCCAGAATCACTATGGCACTTACAATTATTATAGTCCTATGGTCTTTCTGGATCAGGAACATTACGAATATGAAACGACCATTTATCCATTGGTGAAACGGTTGGCAAGACATAGGACTTATGGAAATCTACTCTTCATAGAAAATGAACCTGAGAAAATTGTTAAGTTTATTATCGATCATCCCCCCATCCCTGTAAATTCTCGCTAATTTTGAAAGGATGTCAGTTCACTAAAAATTTCAATAAATCATGAGCAGTGGATCAAACTATAGTCGAAGAGAAATTCTCCAAAAAGTAGGAATAGCTTCCGCCGGATTTTTTATCGTGCCTCGTCACGTGTTGGGCAAGGGTTATACACCACCGAGTGACCAGTTGGCTATTGCTGCCATTGGGGCCGGTGGCAAAGGACGATCAGATATTGTCAATGCCTGGCATGAAGGCACTAATAAAATTGTGGCCTTGTGTGATATTGATCCTGAACAGAGTAAAGCATCGGTTAAGAAATTTTCCAAGGCTAAATTCTTCTCTGATTTCCGGGTTATGCTTGATTCGATGTCTGATGAGATCGATGCTGTCACGATATCCACACCAGATCATACCCACGCAATTGCGGCTATGACAGCAATGTCAAGGGGTAAACATGTATATGTTCAGAAGCCTTTGACTCACGATATTTACGAAGCCAGACTACTAACCAAAGCCGCTCGTCAATATAGAGTAGTTACCCAAATGGGAAATCAAGGGGCATCTAATCCGGGGCAGGAACAGATGGTACAATGGTTCAATAATGGCCTGATTGGCAAAGTCGATCAGGTGCACGTCTGGACTAACCGACCGGTCTGGCCACAGGGGATTCCGGTTCCTTCCGGCAAAGTATCTTTACCAAAATCCCTTACTAAGGAAAATTGGGATCTTTTTATCGGTACTGCCCAGATGGTAGATTACGATCCACTTTACCATCCTTTCAAGTGGCGTGGGTGGTGGAACTTTGGTACGGGGGCATTGGGAGATATGGGATGTCATCTTATTGATACACCTTTTCGCGTTTTACAACTTGCATATCCTACGGAAGTGGAGTGTAGCGTAGGCCAGGTTTTCATAAAAGACTGGTCACCAGAGTATATTCCAGAGGGATGTCCTCCCTCATCAAGAGTGGAAATCAAGTTTGCCGAAACAGAAAATAATCCTTCTTCTATTAAAATGACCTGGCACGATGGTGGTTTGAGGCCCTTCCACCCTGATCTAATTCCTGCTGATGATTTTTTAGGTGAAGATGGTAGTGCCAATGGAGTAATAATGATCGGTGAGAAAGGTATCATGACTTGTGGTACTTATGGCCGTGATCCTCAAATTTATCTTCATTCTGGTGAGAAATTAAGAATGCCTGAAGATTTCAAATCTTCAAATCCACATGTTGAAGTCAGCGAGTATGGACATCAATTGTCCTGGACAGAGGCGTGTAAGGCTGGATTTGGAAGTGATCAGCATATGAAGCTCACATCATCCTTTGATTATTCCGGCCCATTGACTGAGACTGTCTTAATGGGAAATCTGGCCATTAGGAGCTATATGCTGGGCGAAAAAGCGTCAAAAGATAAATTAAACTTCCCGGGCAGGAAGAAACTACTTTGGGACGGAACTAATATGAAGATTACCAACTTCGA
>JAGQWV010000273.1 GCA_020437045.1 Saprospiraceae bacterium
TTTTTGCGCAATGATCGGTATGGAGAATAACCGGTACTCCATAAGCGGCTGCCATCGTATGTACATGCATTGCCCCGGAAATGCCACCCAGAATAGCAGAATTCTGATTCTCATTAGAAAGGCTTTTGCCCGCAAAAAAAGACGCTCCTCCATTTGAAAACTGAATCATCACAGGAGAGTTAACTGCTTTGGCAGTTTCCAATACAGCGTTAACCGAATTGGTACCTATCACATTTACCGCCGGCAGGGCAAAATTATTTACGTTGGCATAGTTGAGTAATTCAGTCACTTCGTCACCGTGCAAAACACCCGGTCTAAATTTTGTTTTCGTACTCATCTTAAGATTTTAAAGTTTGGATTTAATACAATCAAATTATTCCTTTTTCAGTAAGGTATCGTTCTGCATCTAACGCTGCCATGCAACCAGTACCGGCCGCGGTGACTGCCTGTCGGTAGATTTTGTCCTGGGCATCTCCGCTGGCAAAAACCCCTTCAATTTTGGTGCGCGACGAATCAGGCTTGGTAATCAAATAACCCGTATCATCCATATCCAACCAATCTTTAAAGAGATCCGTATTGGGTTTATGACCGATCGCTACAAAAAATCCTTTGACATCAATCGTCGAAATCTCTCCGGTCTTATTATTCTTTATTCGTACTCCTTCCACTGCATCATTTCCCAGGATTTCTTCTGCTTCTGTGTTCCAGTGAACGATAATATTTTCCGTTTTATTTACCCGTTCCTGCATGATCTTTGAGGCTCTCATCTCATCGCGACGCACCAGAAGGTGCACTTTTGGGCATAATTTGGACAAGTATGTGGCCTCTTCGGCAGCGGTATCTCCTCCCCCAACTACTGCTACCTCCATCCCTCTAAAGAAAAATCCATCACAAACAGCGCAGGCAGAAACTCCTTGATTGGTAAGCCTCTTCTCTGATTCCAATCCTAACCACTTCGCACTGGCACCTGTGGAAATAATGATTGTATGGGCTTCGAGTTCTGTCCCGGATTCAGTCCAAACCTTATGTACAGGACCAGTGAAATCTACCTTTGTGATCATTTCCATTCGAATATCTGTTCCGAATCTCTCCGCCTGTTTGCGAAATAAATCCATCATTTCCGGCCCCAACACACCATCTGGAAAACCTGGATAATTTTCGACATCAGTAGTGATCATAAGTTGTCCGCCGGGTTCTTGACCGGTATACAAAACAGGTTTTAACCCAGCTCTGGCAGCATATATTGCGGCTGTGTATCCAGCAGGACCAGAACCAATAATCAGACATAATGCTTTATCGTTATTTGTCATATCTAAAAAAATGCAAGGTGCAAAAATATAAATTAATCAGTCCTTAGACTTCACAAATAACATCTTTCAACCAAGAAAGATCAGTGATGTTAATCACCTTATCGAATTATTCGGTGGATTTGTCCGTTTTACTACTAGTAGTGTCATTCTTTGCTTTAATTTTATACACATGCTGGCATCTATTTATCCCTGGTCTTTTGTTTTGGCTCTGTCAGGACTTTTGCTCTGGAACCTTACTTCCAAATACAAGGTTTCGGTAATCTTCAGAACCCTATTCTTTGTGGGATTCGTCCTTTGGGCAAGTGCTATCTTTACCACGGCTCTAGAGGTTTCCACCAAATCGGTTATTGTACTGCGTGACTTAGTTGTATTAGGTCTATCTGCATGGGCGATGTTG
>JAGQWV010000274.1 GCA_020437045.1 Saprospiraceae bacterium
AGTTACTGCGGAAATACTGCACTAGAGTGAGGGTATAGAATCAACTATTCTAACTTTAGCAGGCCTTCAGGGGAGGTATTTTAGATAATTCGTTCATTGCCCCCGTCGATCGGTACCTGAGCCCCGGTGGTTTTGCCAAATACAGATCCTAACATCGATAAAGCCAATTGAGCTACATCTTTTGACGTGACCTCTTTCTTTAGTACGTTATTGGTTGTGTACTCCTCGACGGTAAGACCATAATGTTTGGCTCTGGCCTGCAGGACTTCATCAGTCCAGATGGCAGTGTCATAGACGGCATTAGGATGAATGACATTTACCCGGATGCCTTTTCCTCCCAGTTCCATGGCCGCCACTCTGGCTAGTTGAGTCAAGCCGGCTTTTGCTACTGAGTAAGCGGAAGCTCCTGGTCCAGGCGCAGGCACATTTTTACTTCCGATAATAACAATGGACGGATCGATACCCAGCTCAAGGTATGGGATGGCAAGTTGCATGAGCCTTTGTTGACTCGTCAGATTGATATCGATACATTTTGACCAGGTAGAAGCATCCATGTCTTTGATGGTCATGCTTTTTGGGAAAATACCAGCATTAAGTACAATCATATCCAGTCCACCAAAACGAATGATCGTTTCTTTGATGGCCTCTTCAAGTTGATCAGAGTTAGTTACATCGCATTTTAACCCCAAAACCGAATCTGAACCAAAAGTCTCACTAATTTGAGGGTTGATGTCAAGAGCAGTTACCGCTGCTCCTTCCGCCACTAAGGCATCTACGCAGGCTTTTCCAATTCCACTGGCGGCTCCTGTGACAAGAGCGACCTTACCCTGCATCTCTTTTGACTTTCCAGCTTTCTTCAGTTTTGCTTGCTCTAAACTCCAGTATTCCATCTCAAAAAGATCTTTTTCCGGTAATGCCGTCCAGCCACCTAATTGTTCAGCCTGATAAATGGCTTTCATCGTGTGATTGGAAATGTCTTCAATGATTTGCATATTCTTGGCACTATTGCCAAAAGATATGGTACCATGACCTGGCCAAACTGCCCATTGTGGTGTCGGAACCAGTTGGGTTAGTTCACCTGGAGTGTTTTCCGAAAAATATTTTCCATAGGCAGCGACATATGCATCCAGATCTGTGGAACCTGGAGTCTGCAGGAGTAGCGGAGTTCGTTTTGTTCGAATAATATGGTCAGGAGTCAGAGGACCCCGGTCGGAAATTTCTGCCACCTTTTTTAAATTACTGTAGGCGATTGCTTGTCCTGATCGATTCAATTTCGCCATTACCGCTTTACCACCCAAATCAGAAATTGACTTTCTTATTTGGGCTAATCGAAGGGTATCTGTTTCCTTTGCTGATTCCGGAGTCAAAGGAAGGGCTTTATGTGATTGCAGGTATTCTTCAGCCAGACTCACATTTTTGATCATGTTGTCATAGCTTATTTTAGCATCATTATGAAATGTGAAAATTCCGTGATTCAGAAGAATCATTCCTTCAATGGTTGACCAGTCAAGATCTTTAGTCATATCATAGATCTTTTTGGCAAGAATAAAACCTGGCATTACATACGGGACGATCAACATGTGCTTACCATAAATCTCCTGGATTCGTTCCTCTCCGTCAGGGGTATTGCTGATGGTAACAACTGCATCTGCATGGGTATGATCAACAAAACGAAACGGAATGATGGCATGGAGAATAGCCTCTACGGAAGGGTTAGGTGCTCCAGGATCGGTCATGGCCGTACGCTGATATTTGACCATATCCATATCACTCAATTCGGGTAATTCCGCCATTTTTAAAAGTCTGTCCATTTTAACCGGGGCAAATCCTTCTTTTTTTATGGTGGCTAAATCCCATCCGCTTCCTTTTACATAGAGTATTTCCTCTTCTTCACCGAATACATTTTTCTCCAGGATTTTCACCGAAGTATTTCCACCCCCATGCAGGACAAGGTCCTCTTCCTTTCCTTGCAATTGTGAAGTGTAAACTCTCAGGGCCAATAAGTCGTCTTTAATGGAGGTTACTTCAGCTTCGTTCCAGTTGTTTTTCATTTGTTCCGTTTATTTCAATTTAGATATTACTTCCTCTGTTCAGGAAAGAGTTTTAAAATGCTTTGTTCGTTGGCTTCGCATACACCACGCTCGGTGATCAGCCCGGAAATCAAACGTGCAGGCGTTACATCAAACGCATAATTGGCAGCAGGACTGTCGGGATTTGCAACCAGTACATCACGTATTTCCTTTTGATAGCGACCACGAATATATTTAACTTCTTTTTCATTCCTCATTTCAATGGGTATTTCTCTTATACCGTCCGTTATCTTCCAATCAAATGATGAAGAAGGTAGGGCAACGTAAAAAGGGATATGATTGTCGAAGGCAGCCAATGCTTTTAGATAAGTGCCGATTTTATTGGCAACATCTCCGGTACGGGTGGTGCGATCTGTTCCGGTGATAACCAAATCTACGAGACCATGTTGCATCAGATGACCACCGGTATTGTCACTAATGATCGTGTGGGGAACACCTTGCTCATGTAACTCCCATGCAGTTAAGTGGGCACCCTGATTTCTTGGACGGGTCTCATCCACCCACACATGAACAGGAATTCCTTGCTGCTGGGCAGCATAAATTGGTGCTGTGGCACTTCCAAAATCGACAAAAGCAAGCCAACCAGCATTGCAGTGGCTCAAAATATTCACCGGGCCACTTTTTTGTTGGGCAATTTGTTCAATGATTTTGTAACCATGCAAGCCTATTTGTTGACAGCGGCTGGCGTCATCATTCGCAATCTCATCCGCGAGAGCGCTCATCGTATTTCTGATTGTGGTAGGGTCAGTTATTGTTCCTATCGCCTGAAGTTGCCGGGACACGGCCCAGGAGAGATTTACCGCCGTTGGTCTTGTCTCAATCAATTTTTTGGCTGACCGTAGAAGATCGTCCGGAAATCGCTTTGCTTCGAGGGCAGCAAGGTACATTCCATAGCCGGCAGCCGCCCCTATCAGGCCGGCGCCCCGTAGATGCATATCGCGAATGGCTGTGGCCATATCATCAACAGTAGCGATGGTTTCGATAACAAATTCGAAGGGAAGGTATCGCTGATCGATAATGCATATTTGGGTAGGATCGTTCTCATCTCGCCATATCGTTCGAAAGTGATTTTTACCAACTTGCATTTATTAGGTTTATTTGAAATTGAAATTTTGTTAATAAATTCCCGTATTGATTAAATAATACGATCGACTATCAAGAAATACCGGACTAAATTATAGCTTTCCAATCTTTTCCTTAATTTTCCCTGATCTACTGTAATTAGCAAACTTTAAAACTAAACGTATGATAGTACCTCGTACCTCCCGTGCGGAGATTATGTCAAAATTGAGAAAAAAAATAGAGCGTCGAATTCCAATATTTATTGCCAGTGCAGGTAGCGGCCTTGTTGCTCAACTACTGGAAAAAGAAGGTGCAGATTGTATCAATACATTTTCCGGTGCCCGGCTCCGGGCTAATGGCATGGGAACCATGTCGATGTTATGGCCTATTTTGGATTCGAACAAACAGACGTTGGATTACACCAGGGAGGATATCATGCCTGCCATTAAAGGAGATGCTTTTATTTGTGCTTGTCTTAATGCCAATGATCCCCTCAAAGACATGCGTATGGTGTTGCAACAATGCAAAGACATGGGGGTGTTTTCCGCATCTAATATTGGTCCTTCGATTAGTTATGTCGACAAAGACAGTGAAATATTCAGAGTGCTGATGAAGAGTGGGATTACTCTACAGCATGAAATTGAGATGCTCAAGTTGACCAGGGAGATGGATATGGTCTCGGTAGGTCTGGCCTTTAATATGGAAGATAGTATCCGGATGGTAGAGGAAGCTCAACCGGACATGTTCTGTTTTCATGCAGGTACGACAAAGGGGGGGCTGAAAGGTTACGATTCGGGTGAAACTATTGAAGAGACGGCAGCCAGAACCGAAGAAGCAAACAAGGAATTGCGAAAGATCAAACCGGATGTCATACTTATTGCCCACGGTGCGGCAATGGAAAATCCGGTTGATGCCCAATTCATGCTCAATAAAACCTCTGTTGATGGTATTTGGACCGGATCCAGCACTGAGCGACTTCCGATTGAAAGAGCAGTTTCTGAGACTGCCAGAGAATTTGCCTCCCTGCGTTTTCCCAATTCTTAAATTCGAATACCAATGAGTAAAACAATTGCCCTATTAGTGACCCTTGATACAAAAGACCAGGAAGCTGATTATCTAAAGGAACAAATTGAGATGAGAGGCCATAAGGCTTTGCTCATGGATATAGGAGTGGTGGGTAAACCCGGTATTAAGGCCGATATTTCCCGTGAAGAAATTGCCTTGGCCGGAGGTAGAACCATGGAATCACTTTTAGAAAAACCTACTCGGGAAGAAGCAGGTCAGGTCATGGTGGAAGGAAGTAGAAAAATACTTAAGGAGAAAGTCTCCCGGGGAGAGGTCCACGCGGTGTTGGGTTTGGGTGGTACTCAGGGTACTTCCAGCTGTTGTGATATCATGCAGGTTTTACCGTATGGCTTACCTAAGATTATGGTTTCGACGGTGGCATCCGGAGATACTTCAAGTTTTGTCGGAATTAAGGATATCACTATGATGTTTTCTGTCAGTGATATTCTGAAACTGAACCCATTTACTCGCAAAATTCTGGCAAATGCGGCAGCTGCTGCTTGTGGAATGGCAGAGTCAGAATCTATATTCGAAATGCAAAAGGGGGACAAGCCTCTGATCGGCATGTCCAATCTCGGAGTACTGACCCAGGGAGCTATGGAGGCTATCAAATATTTTGAAGCAGCAGGATATGAAGTGATTGTTTTTCATGCGGTCGGTTCTGGTGGTCGGGCTATGGAGCAAATGATGAAAGAAGGTATCATTGGGGCTGTCTTTGATTATGCCATGGGCGAAATTGCCGATGATGTGTTTCATGTATTAAGGGCTGGTGGGCCGGAGCGACTTACGGTAGCCGGAAAGTTGGGACTTCCACAGGTGCTATGCCCGGGTGGAGCAGAGCATTTAGGAATTATCGTTCCTCCTCATGAAGTACCTGCAACCTATTTGGATCATAAATATGTATTTCATAGCCCTGTCATTTTTGTGCCCCGACTCAATATGGAGGAAATTCAACGGGTGGCCGATGATATTTGCCAGCGGTTGCAACACACCAAGGACAAGGCTTATTTTATGATTCCTTTGAAAGGGGTAGGTAGGTACTCGATACCGGGTGGAGTTTTGGAAGACAAGGAATCCGACAATGCTTTTTTTAGCAGGCTTAAAGAAGGTTTGCCATCCAATATTGAGGTAATTGAGAGAGATCTCCATGCTGAAGAACCGGCATTTGTAAAAGAGGCTGTAGAGCGTCTGATTTCATTGATCGAAGAAAAAAATACCTAGCATAACATTCTATGGGCTATGAACATTTACAGCTGGAACGGTTGATTCCGGAGCAGATATATGCCAGCCTGAACAAAAGGTCAATCGTTTACATACCCCTTGGAGCTATCGAATGGCATGGCCTGCACTTACCCATAGGACTGGATAGCATGACCTCCCATGGTCTTTGCCTGCGAATGGCTGATAAAGTTGGTGGTCTGGTAATGCCCCCGCTCTATTATGGCATGACGGGAAGCATCGGGCATCATCCCTGGACCATACTTCTGGAGCAAGAATCTACTTTTCTGGCGATTATCCGGGATACCTTGAACCGTCTAGAAGCGTTTGACGTGAAGCTCGCGGTAGTTTTTACAGGACATTTTGGAAAACGACAATTGGCTGCTCTGGAGCAACTGAACAAAGATTGGCCAAGAGAGTCTCATTCTATGAAATTATTGGTGTTGTCCATTAATCAGTGTCCCGAGGCGGAAATGAAAGGAGATCATGGTGCTATCTTTGAAACCTCACTTTTAAAGCAATTGCATCCAGACTTGGTTCAGATGGATAAATTACCGCACCAAAAGGCCTTTCCGGCTAATGATCCTGATGGTGATAGTTGGGGGCCCCACAGAAGGGACCCGCAAAACATTTTATTTGGTATACTAGGTGATGATCCCCGGGATTACGATGATAAAAAAGCGCAAAAACTGCTAAAGACCATTTGTGATTGGTTTGAAAAAAGAGTTCTGGAAAGTATCGAATAATTATAAATTTTCGGGGCATTAATTTTTTTCTAAAAGTTTTAAAAATAATTTTCTTACGGTTTGATATTCGTACTATCTATGATAAAATTCAATAGTGTCTACTACCTTAAATATTTCTATTATTTATTAATTCCAGTCCTTCTAAATTCTTGTGGATCTGAATCAAAGGATTTGTCAGAGAAAATAATACCGATTACGCATTCATTTTTTGTCGCTGGGCCGGATTTTACGGGAATCCTGGATGAATCAGGTGAGGTTATTTGGAATGCAGAAAAGCCTGCTGCTCGAGATGGTTTTGTATTGGAAAATGGACATGTCTTAATTTGCTGGGCTGATGAGATTCTCGAATTCGATGCAGATAAGAAAGTGGTATTTCGCTATGTCCTGGATACTACCATTAATAAGGAATTAGGAACGGTACAACGTTTGGACAATGGAAATACCCTGGTCACAGAATTAGGCGCAAATCCAAGACTTTTAGAGCTAGATAGTAATGCCACAATCATGGCTAATGTACCTCTGCAACCGGAAACGGATAATTCGCATTTGCAGACCAGAATGGCTCGTAAATTGGCTAATGGAAATTATCTTGTTCCTCATCTACTTGCATTTGCCGTGAAAGAATATGATCCGGAAGGTCAGGTGGTCAAGACCTTTAAGACCGATTTAGCTGAATTGGGTGGGAGAGAAGCAGAAAACTGGCCATTTACGGCCATCAGATTGGCAAATGGAAATACCTTGATAAATCTTACGCATGGCAATAAAGTGGTCGAGGTCGATGCCAATGGTGCGATGGTATGGAAGGTTTCTAATGATGATTTCGAAGGTGATCCAATTGATGATGCATGTGGGGGCCAACGACTGCCGAATGGCAATACCGTCATTGCCAGTTATCATGCCAAGGAGGGTATCAAATTATTTGAAATCAACCACGATAAAAAAATAGTCTGGAGTTACTCTGGTCCTTTCCGGGTGCATCATTTTCAGATCCTAACGACTAATGGTACTCCACTATCTGGGCCGGTACTAAAATAGAGTGGTTAAAAAGTAGATTCGGGCTGTTGAGAGACACGGCTTGTTTTGGATCGGAGATTTCAGAATAAATTGCGATCTTATAAAAAGTAATTCGTATCGTTTTAAAGTAAAGGTTTAATGACATTTTCAATATAAATTCCGTCTTTTAGGGTTACCTCATCCGGATCGATGATCGCTTCATCACATTCATCTTCCATGATGATCCAGCCCGCATAATCCGTATCAATAAGATATTGCGTTAATCCTTTAAGATCAATAATTCCTTTTCCGGTGGGAGCCCACTTACCATTGGCAAACATATCTTTATAGTGAACCAGATTAATGTTTTCACGGTATTTTTTTAATATTTCCAAGGGGTCCATATCTCCCTTTGCGATATGTCCAACATCCGGACAATAACCAATCAGATTTAAATCCAGACCATTCATCATGATATCATAATCTTCAGCAGTACGAAATACGGAACCAGCAGGGGAATTCGGATGATAAGAGCAAACAATACCCTGA
>JAGQWV010000275.1 GCA_020437045.1 Saprospiraceae bacterium
CTTACAGATGAGACCGCTTTACAACTTTTTGGGACTATAGATGTGATAGGAAACTCGTTACGCCTGGCAGGAACTGATGGTTTTCATGTTGTCGCTGTGGTAGAATCCTGGCCCGACAATGCTCACCTTGAATTTTCCATGTTATTGCCTTACGAAGCTATGCTGGATGTCGAGCCTGCAGAAGCAAGGGAGATTACCCAATCTGTATTGGAAAATAATTGGATTGCCACCCATTCCTATACCTATGTATTACTGCGACCAAATCAAACGGCTAAAAAAGTTAATGAAAAATTCAAAGACTTTATTTTAGAAAAGGGAGATGAGCGTTTTCGCGATAAACAGACTTTCTCCCTATTACCAATTACCGCGATTCACCTCGATGAAATTGATGGCGAACCCAAACCTTCGGCCAATCGAAACTATTTATATTTGTTTTTCACCATAGGATTGCTCACCCTATTTATTGCTTGCATCAATTTCATAAATCTCACCACGGCAAATTCAATGTCGCGGGTCAAGGAGGTTGGAGTGCGCAAAGTACTCGGAGCCCAACGTAGTTTGCTGATTTATCAATTCCTGGGTGAATCCATACTCTTGAGTTTTATTGCCTTTCTTTTTGCACTGGGTCTAACGCATCTTGGTTTACCCACTTTTAATCTACTGACAGGCTTGGAAATACCCTTCTTTCCTCAACCGTTATTAATGGTTGGTGCCATTGGTGTCTTTCTCCTCGTTGGCATCTTAGCTGGCCTTTACCCGGCATTATATGTCACCCGATTTCCAGCAGTCAGCATTTTAAAGGATTCTTTGAGCCTTGGTCGCAAACCAGGAAGATCGTGGTTGCGGAGCAGTCTGATTACCATGCAATTTCTTGCGGCTATCGGTTTTATTGCCGGTTCACTGGTTTGTTTTCAGCAATTAAATTATTTGCGTAACCGTCCTTTGGGTTTTAGCAAAGATCTGATCGTTAATATTCCCATTACCAGTGGCAATAATATCAATGCCGTGTTCCGGCCGGGTGATGCAAGTCTCCGCCAGCGAATGAATTCCTTCGACGAAAGTCTACTCTCTAATCCTAATATCATGGCGGTCACCCAAAGTTATTCTGCCCCAGGGCTAGGTGCTATTGCCCGTAATGTCTGGAATGAGCACGTTCCTCAATCCGACAATTTCTTTCCTCAAATACTTTCGGTGGATTATGATTACGTAGAAACCTTTGATCTTGAAGTACTTGCCGGACGCGATTTTGATGTTTCTTTCGGCACCGATCATATTAGTTCATTCCTCCTCAATGAGCAAGCTGTTCAGGCACTCGGCTATGATAGTCCGCAAAAGGCTATTGGTAAAAGTATGGTTCTGGAGGGGAAAGAGGGACAGGTTGTTGGTGTATTAAAAGATTATAATTTCAATGACCTGCGCAATGAAATCACCCCCCTTATTATGGAAGTAAGGCCAGGAAGCTTTTCCTGGTTCTCGGCAAAAATCAGCAATAGTGATATTCCAGCCACAATCGATTTTATTCAGCAAAAATGGAGAGCGTATTTTCCAGAGAAAGTATTTGAATATCAATTTTTAGATGTAGCACTCCATGATGCCTACCGGGCAGAAACAAATCTGGCTACCATCATTGGTTACTTTTCTATTATTTCCATTATCATTTCATGTATCGGTTTATTTGGACTATCAGCTTTTGTCACTCGTCAACGATTTAAAGAAATCGGCATTCGTAAAATTCTCGGTGCATCGGTTTATCAAATTTTAAAACTTTTATCCCGTGAATTTCTGTTCCTGATTTCCATTTCGATAATTTTTGCCTTGCCTATAACCTGGTACTTATTAAATGACTGGTTGGACGGTTTTGCCTATCGAATTAATTTTCCCTGGTGGGTACCCCTTGGTACCGGTATTTTTGTTATGCTCCTCGCATTCTCAACAGTAAGCATTCAGGCCCTAAAAACGGCTCTTTCCAATCCTATTAATGCCATAAAAGCAGAATGATATTTATTTAGCATTCCAGAATCCAGCAAAAGAAAACAGAACGTTCGTAATCCAATCGTAAATCATAAATCGTATCCCTGCACTTGCCCTTGGTCCCTAAAGGAAATCCATCCGCACTTACCGGAAATAAACAATTAGAATAATATAAATCGTCTATCGTTCTTTGTCCGCGAATTTTCGCGAATGTTCACAAAAAGAGCTTCGATAGACCGTGTTGAATTCCTAAAAAGATTCTTCGACTTTGCCTACGCCATATCTAAGTCACACAGGGGTCCTCCCGGGATTACAAATCTCCTCCTTAAACCGGGATTATTCATTAGGGTTTTGTCATGCCTGTCCCGACATCAATCGTCG